>NZ_JBWKFM010000008.1:172937-255895 GCF_056434285.1 Streptomyces sp. NPDC044063 | reverse complement strand
CCCCCCCCCCCCCCCCCCCCCCCCCCCCCCCCCCCCCCCCCCCCCCCCCCCCCCCCCCCCCCCCCCCCCCCCCCCCCCCCCCCCCCCCCCCGACCCCGTCGACCGGGCGCTCGTGGTGACGGGGGAGAAGCCCTTCTCCCCGCTGGTGCAGCTGGTGCCCAACACCGCGATCATGGGCGAGGCCGCCGCGGCCTGCCTGGTCGCGGCGGACGGCCCGGGGCATCCGGTCCTCGCCCATGTCAGCCGCACCCTGGGCGAATTCGCGGATCTGATCAACCTGCCCGCCGAGGAGGCCGCCCGCTACGGGAAGGCGTACGCGCCCACCCTCGCCGACGTGGTCCGGGAGGCGATCGACGCGGCGGGGCTGACCATGGCCGACATCGACCTGATCATTCCGCACAACGTCAACCTGATGTCCTGGCGGCAGACGATCGAGGAGCTCGACGTCCCGGCCGAGCGGGTGTTCCTGGAGAACATCGGCCGCTACAGCCACTGCTTCACCACGGACGTCTTCCTCAACTTCACCACCCTGCGCGACGCCGGACGGCTGGCCGAGGGCCGCCACTACGTCATGGCCGGCGTCGGCGCGGGAGCCACGTTCAGCGCCACGGTCCTGACCTGCCGCGGCGAGGGAAGGGAGCAACGATGAGCAGAGCCACGACGACGCTGGAGGCGATCGAGTCCTTCGTCCCGGAACGCCGGGTGCCGGTGGCCGACCTGGCGGACCGGCTGGGCCTGCGCCCCACCAAAGTCCGGCTGTTCCAGCGGATGCACGGGCTGAGGGAGATCCGGTTCGACCCGGAGCTGGGCCTGTTCGACGTGGTGCTCCCGGCCGCGCGCCGCGTGGTCGCCGACGAGCGCACGGCCGCCCGCGTCCGCTACGTCGTCTACGCCCACACCACCCAGGCCGTGGCCCCCGCGCACATCGATCCGGCGCGGGAGATCAGGGACCGGCTCGGGCTGCACCGGGCGGAGGCGTTCGCGCTCAGCCACCAGAACTGCGCCAGCGGCATGGCCGCCGTCGACGTCGCCGCCGAACTGCTGCGCGCCGAGGGCGGCCCGGGGGAGTGCGCCCTGGTGGTGACGGGCGAGCAGGCGTTCTCGCCCAAGGTCCAGCTCATCGAGGACGTCGCCGTCATGGGCGACGCCGCCGCTGCCTGCCTGGTCACGCTGGACGGCGCGGGGGACGCGGTCCGCTCGTACGCCACCAGCACCCTGGGCGAGTTCTCGGCCGCGATGCTGCTGGACGAGGAGCGGTCGCTGCGCTTCACCAAGGTGTACGCGCCGGAGCTCGCCGCGGTCATGCGGCGGGCGGTCGCCGAGGCGGGCCTCACGTTCGACGACATCGACCTGGTGATCCCGCACAACGTCAACCTGCAGTCCTGGCGCCAGACGATCGGCGAGCTGGGCATCCCCCGGGAGCAGGTGTTCCTGGACAACGTCGCCCGCTTCAGCCACTGCTTCGCGTCGGACGTCTTCCTCAACTACACCACGCTGCGGGACGAGGGACGGCTGGCCGCCGGCCGCCACTACCTCCTCGCCACGGTCGGCCTGGGGGCGACCTTCGCGGCGATGGTCATCACCCACCGGACACCGACGACCGCGCCGGCCCCGGAGCCCGGCGCGGCGAAGGAGGCGGCATGAGCACCACCGAGTTTGCGGTACAAGGAATTCCGATCTCGGAGATCGCGGCGGAATTCGGAACTCCGCTCTATGTCTACGACGCGGACGTCCTGCGGGACACCTACCGGGAACTGCGCGGACTGCTGCATCCCGCCGTCGACGTCTATCTGTCCCTCAAGGCCAACCCCAACATCAGCGTCAGCGGCTATCTCGGTTCGCTGGGCGCCGGCGCCGAGGTCTCCTCGCTGGTCGAGCTGGAGACCGTACGGCGGGCCGGCATCGCGCCGGAGAACACGATATTCCTCGGCCCCGGCAAGACTCGAGCGGAACTCGAGGCCTGTGTGGCAGCGGGACTGCGGGCCGTCGTCTGCGAATCCCTGGAGGAACTCGCCGAACTCGACCGGACGGCGGCCCGGCAGGGCCGCGACGACCTCCCCGTGCTGCTCCGTGTCAACCCGGACTTCCATACGAAGGGGTCCGGTCTGGCGATGGGCGGAAAGCCCCGGCAATTCGGTATCGATGTCGCGCACCTCAGGAACGGGCGCGATATCCTCAAGGGATTGCGGCGGGTCCGGGTCATCGGTTTCCACGCCTATATGGGAACGCGTTTCCTCCGTCATGAGGACATCGTCCACAACACCCGGGAGATTCTCTCCGCGGCGTCCGGGCTGGCCGCCGAACTCGATATCGACCTGACGGTGGTTGATTTCGGCGGAGGCTTCGGGGTACCGTATTTCAGCAATGAACCGGAGCTGGACGTCAGGGAGTTGACGGCGGGCATCAACGACGCCGTGACCGCCTTCCTGGAAAAGCATCCGGACTGCCGGCTCATCAATGAGCTGGGCCGTTATCTCACCGCCATGTGCGGCACCTATGTGACCCGGGCGCTCTACGTCAAGGAGTCCATGGGCGAGCGCTTCGTGGTGGCCGACGGCGGGACCAACCACCACATGGCGGCGGTCGGGGTGGGCAGCTTCGTGAAGCGGAACTTCCCCATTCGCTCGCTGACCCGCCACGACGCCGAGCCCACCGGCGAGTACACCCTCACCGGGCCGCTGTGCACCCCCAACGACGTCATCGGCAAGCGCGTCCCGCTGCCCGAGGTCCGCCCCGGCGACCTCATCGGGGTCGAGCGCTCGGGGGCCTACGGGCCCTCGGCGTCCCCCGGGCTCTTCCTCAGCCACGGCTTCCCCGCGGAGGTCATGGTGCACCGGGGCACGGCCCACCTGGTGCGGCGCCGCGACACCGTCGAGGACCTGCTGGGCAGACAGCGCCTCATCGGCTTCTGAGCCGCGCCGACGCCCTCCGTACAACTGCTTCCGCACCGCATCGACAGGAGATGGAACGCCATGGACGACACGGCAGTCGTGGAGTCGGTCGAGACCGCGCTCACCGAGGTGCTGGAGAGGGAGATCGGCGGACTGACCGCCGGCGTCCGCCTCTTCGAGGACCTCCACCTGGACTCGACCTCGGTGATGGAGATGCTCATGGCCCTCGAGGACAGCATGGACATCGTCATCGACCCCGAGACCCTCGACATGGACGACTTCGCGACCGTGGGCACGCTCACCGCGTACCTGCGGCGGCTCCGGGCGGGGGAGTGACGATGCCCGTCCTGCGCGCGGCGACCGCCGTCGCCGCCCCGCCGGCCCGGCCGTACCACGACGACCCGTCCATCGTCGGGTTCTTCCGGGACCTGGTGGAGCCGTTCGGCGCCACCGTCGACGAGCGGCGGCTGCGCGAGGGGCCCAACGTCGCGCACCGCGACCTCGTGGACCGGATGGTCCGGGAGGAGGAGATCGAGGGCGTCACGGCCGACCTGGTCGTGGTCGCCCACGCCCTGCCCGACGTCCATCCGTTCACGGCGGTCGCCTCGCACCTCAACATGCTGCTCGGCGGTGGCGCGACCAGCTTCGCCGTCTCCGAGCAGGGCCTGGCGGCGCCCTTCACGGCGCTGCGGATCATCGCGGCCCACCAGCGCTCCGGCCGGGCGGCACGGGCCGTCCTCGCGGTCCTGGAGCAGACCACCCTGCCGACGCCGCACCCGCTGGTGGACGCGGGCGGACTGGTCGACTCCGGCGCCCTGCTGGTCCTCGACGACGCCGCCGCGGGCGGGGAGGGGCTCGGGGTGACGGCGGTGGAGACCCTGCCGTCGGCGCGGGCGGCCGGCGCGCGCCTCGCGGAGCTCGCCGCGGCCGACCACACCGGCACGCTGCTGGTGCTCGGCCCCGGCCTCCGGGACGAGGAGGTGCCCGGGGCCCGGACGTACCGGGCCGCGACCGACGGCTACTGCACCGCCGTGTGGCGCGAGCTGGCCGGCCACTGGCGCGACTGGCAGCGGGAGTTCACCACCGTGGTGCTCTGCGACGCCGAACCGGACGGCGGGGAGGCACGGCTGGCGGTGCTCGGCACGGCGGCCGCGCCCCGGCCGGGGCAGTAGCGGTAACGGAACCCGGAGCGGTGACGGAAGGGGAAGCGCCGGATGCGGATCGGGATCGACGTACTGGGAGTGGGGGAACTGGACCGCCTGCGGACCCGCTCCTGGTTCCTGCGGTACGTCTACGCCGAGGAGGAGCTGGCCCTGGCGGACTCCTTCGGCCCCGAGCGGGCGCGGGAGTTCCTGGCGGGGCGCTTCGCGGCCAAGGAGGCCGTGCTCAAGGCGCTCGGCACGGGGTGCGGCGGGCGCGGTGGGCTGACGCCACGACAGATCGGCGTCGTCCGGGACGCCCGTAACGCGCCCCGGGTGCGACTGCGCGACGCGGCGGCCCGGCGCGCCGGTGAACTCGGCGTACGGGAGCTGGCGGTGTCCATCGCGCACAAGGACGCGTGGGTGGTGGCCGTGGCCCTCGGGCACGAGGACGGCGACCGCGCGGCGGTCCGGGCGGCCGGCGGCGGGGCCGAGGGCGAGGGCGTAGGCGGGAACGAGGGGATCGCGCGGACGGTCCTGGCGGAAATCACCACGGCGCGGGCGGGCACGGGCCCGCGCCACCGGCGAACGGCGAAGTGAGGAACGGGCATGTCGGAGACGGTCACCGCGACGCTGCGGGTGCGCATGGGGCAGAAAGACGCCCATTACGGCGGAAATCTGGTGGACGGCGCCCGCATTATGCAACTGTTCGGCGACGTGGTGACCGAGATCACCGTGCGAACGGATGGAGACGAGGGCCTGCTCACCGGCTACAGTGAGGTCGAATTCAAGGCACCGGTGTATACGGGAGATTACATCGAGGTGACCGGGCGTCTGGTGGGGAGAAGCCGCCTGCGGCGCATCGTGGAATTCACGGCGCGAAAAGTCGTCGCGGCCCGCTACGACCTCGGGGCCACCCGGGCCGAGGTGCTCGGCCAACCCGTGGTCGTCTGCCGGGCGGTGGGCACCGCCGTGGTTCCGCGGGCCGCCGTCCGACGCCGGTCCGCCGATTCCGGAAACGCGGTTGCCGACCTGTCCGGAGAAGAATGAGAAGGTTGCGATGAGCTCGCCCGTGCGCAATGCGTTAAACCCGAACAAAGTGCTGCTGGTGGCGGTGTGCAGCGCATTTCTTGTCGGTCTTGATTCAATGATCACCGTTCCGCTTGTCCCGGCCATTGCGGAGGACACCGGAACGGCCCCGCGGCTCGGCGGTCTTTTCGTCAGTGCCTATGCTTTGTTGTTCGCCCTTTCGGCGCCCATGTGCGGTGCGATGTCCGACCGTATCGGCCGCCGCAGAATTCTTGTCACCGGTCTCGTCGCCTTCGCGCTCGGAAATGTGCTGACGGGCGTCGTCTCCGAGTTCTCGCTGTTGCTGGTGTGCCGCGCGGTGGCCGGTATGGGCGCCGCGATGATCATGCCCAGCGTCTATGCGATGATCGCCGACACCTTTCCGTTCGAACGCCGCGGCAGGGTCATGGGCATCGTGGTGGCGGGCCTGCTCAGCTCCACCGTGCTGGGTGTGCCGCTCGGCTCGTACCTCGCCTACCTGGCGGGCTGGCGTGCCGCGTTCTTCGCCGTCGGCGGCGTGGCCGTTCTCGTCTGCGCGCTGGTCCTCGCCGTGATCCCCGTGACAGCCCCGGCGCCGAACCCGCAGACCGCCGGCGCGAGCCCGGTGGCCCTCTACCTCGGCATGGTCCGCCGGGCCGTCACCACGCCCGCCGTGCTGTGCGTCCTGGGCTGCACCCTGCTGTGGAGCTTCGCGCTCTACGGCATGTTCTCCAACATCGGCATCTTCTACGCCGAGCGCTTCGGCTTCAACGAGGCCCAGACGGGCCTGGCCATCATGGGATCGGGTGCCGGCAGCATGACCGGAGCGCTGCTCGGCGGCCGGATCGCCGACAAGCTCGGCAAGCGCACCGTCCTGGTGGCGGCCGCCCTGGTCGCCGCCTGCGGCGTGACCACGGTGGCGCTCATCGGCCACCACCTCGTCCCGGTGCTCGTCGTCTTCATCATCTGGGGCACCGCGGTGGGCGTCGGCCAGCCGTCGCTCAACGCCCTGGTCAGCGAGCTGCGTCCGGAGATGCGCGGCACCGCGCTGGCCCTCAACAGCTCGGCGCAGTACGGCGGGATGATGCTGGCCACCAGCCTCGCCGCCGTCCTGCTCGACAACGGCGTCTCGTTCGACGTGATCGGCGCCGTCTGCGGCGTGTGCGCGCTCGCCGTGCTGCCGCTGCTCGCCGGCGTCCGGGTGGCCGGCCGGGCCGGCGCGGCCGGCGCGCCCGCCGCCGGGATGGAGGCGAAGGCGTGATCGGGGACCGCACCGCCGCGCTCGACCGCGGCAAGGAGCTCTTCGAGCGCTTCGTCGACCTGTGGAACGGCGACGTCGACTTCGCCGACACCCCGGAGTTCATCGCCGACGACTTCACCGTCCACAGCGCCGAACTCGCCCGCTACCTGGGCTTCCCCGACTCCCGGGAGATCACCACCCGGGACGGGCTGCTCGACTGGGTCACCTCCGTGCGCACGCTCCTGAACGACGTGCGCTTCACCACCCACCCCGGCCCGCTCGCCGAGGGCGACCTGGTCGCCGGCGGTTACGTCGTGACCGGCACGTACGCCGGCGGGGCGCCCACCGCGACCGCGGCGCCGGGCACCGAGGTCCGCTACTCGGGCATGTCCATCATCCGCATCGAGAACGACAGGATCGCCGAGTACTGGGTGCTGTCCGACGCCCTCGGACTGCTGTCCCAGATCGGGGCCGTACCCCGGCCCTGACCGCGCCGACGGTGTGCGGGGGGGGCTCACCGCCGCCCCCCCGCGCCGCCGCCCCGGGCGTCCGCGGACCCCGGAGGACGGGCGATCGAGCCATGCGACATGGCGACGGGGGAATCGTCGCCTGAAAGGGAACCGATCACGTTGTCCGAGACCACGCTTCCTGAGACCACGCTTCCTGAGACCACGCCGCCCGGGACCGGGCAGTCCGCGACCACGCCGTCCGGGACGGCACAGCCCGGGATCACGCTGCTCCACCACCTGCTCGACACGGCCGCCGCCCGCTGGCCCGAGCGCCCCGCCGTCACCCGGCAGGGCACGACCGTCACCTTCGGGGAGCTCCGCGTGGCCAGCCACCGGCTGGCCGGCCGGCTGAGCGCCCTGGGCGCCGGGCGCGGCCGGCGCGTGGTCGTGGTGATGCCCTCCGGGCCCCTCGTGCCCGCCCTGGTCCTCGCGGCCTCCCGCCTCGGCGCCCCCTTCTCCGTCCTCCACGAGCAGGTCCGCGGTGTGCCGCTGGAGCATGTGCTCGACGACTGCGAACCCGCGCTGGTCGTCGCGGAGGAGCCGGCGTCGCTGGAGACCGCGCGCGCCCGCGGCATCGCCGTCGCGGCCCCGGCCGACCTGCTGCCGGTGGCGTTCCCCGGCCCCGGCGCAGGAGCCGAAGGCACGGCGCCCGCCTCGGAGTCGGCGGCCGGTGACCCCCTCGCCGTCGATCCGGCCTGCCTCATCTACACCTCGGGCACCACCTCCCTGCCCAAGGCCGTGGTGAGCACCCATCAGCAGATGGTCTTCTCGGTCCACGCCATCCAGGAGGTGCTGCGCTACCGCCCGGACGACGTCGTCTACTGCCCCCTGCCGCTCTCCTTCGACTACGGCCTCTACCAGGTCTTCCTGGGCCTGCTCAGCGGCGCCCACACCGTCCTGGGCAGCCCCGCCGAGGCCGGGCCCGCCCTGCTGCGCAGCCTCCTCGACAGCCGGGCGACCGTCCTGCCGGCCGTCCCGTCCGTCGCCGAGTCGCTCGTATGGCTGCTCAAGCGCGCCACCGAACGCCCCCCGCTGCGGCTGGTCACCAACACCGGGGCCGCCCTGTCCGGCGAGACCACCGCCGCGCTGCGGGCCGCCGTGCCCGGGCTGCGGGCCCAGGTGATGTACGGGCTCACCGAGTGCAAGCGCGCCGTGATCATGCCGCCGGACGGCGACCTCGACCGCCCCGGCTCCTGCGGCCGGGCCCTGCCCGGCACCGAGATCCTGATCGTGGACGACGAGGGCGATCCGGTGCCGCCCGGCACCACCGGCGAGATCGTGGTGCGCGGGCCGAACGTGATGGCGGGCTACTGGCGCCGCCCCGAGCTGAACGCCCAGCGCTTCCCGCTGCGCGACGGCCTCTTCCGCGAGCTGCGCACCGGCGACTACGGCCACCTGGACGAGGACGGCTACCTCTACTTCTCCGGCCGCCGCGACGACCTCTACAAGGAGCGCGGCTTCCGGGTCAGCGCCACCGAGGTGGAGGCGGCGGCGCACCGGGTGCCGGGCGTCGTCTCGGCGGCGGTGCTGCCGCCGGCCGGCCGGAAGCCGGCGGTCCTGGCCGTCGTCGCGGACGCCGCCGCCGAGGAGGTCCTCGACCGGATGCGCGAGCAGATCGAGGAATTCAAGGTTCCGCGGCGCTGCGTCGTTCTGCCGGAACTGCCGCTGAGCGGCAACGGCAAGGTCGACCGCAAGGCCCTGGCGGCACTCCTCTAAGGTCGGCCACAGCGGCATGTCGATCACTTTCACGGGAGAGACCGGAACAATGAGCACACACTTCGACGTCGTCGTCCTGGGCGCGGGTCCCGGCGGCTACACCGCGGCCGTCCGCGCCTCCCAGCTCGGGCTGCGCACCGCCGTGGTCGAGGAGAAGTACTGGGGCGGCGTCTGCCTCAACGTCGGGTGCATCCCGTCCAAGGCGCTGCTGCGCAACGCCGAGCTCGCGCACACCGTCACCCGCGAGGCGAAGACCTACGGGATCAAGGTCGAGGGCAGCATCAGCTTCGACTACACCGAGGCGTTCAAGCGCAGCCGCAAGGTGGCCGACGGCCGCGTGGGCGGCGTGCACTACCTGATGAAGAAGAACGGCATCACCGAGTACGACGGCCGCGGCACCTTCACCGACGACCGTACGCTCCAGGTGGCGCTGTCGGCGGGCGGCACCGAGACGGTGACGTTCGACCACTGCGTCATCGCGGCGGGCGCGACCACGCGCCTGCTGCCCGGCACCTCGCTGAGCGAGCGCGTGGTCACCTACGAGGAGCAGATCCTCACGGACCAGCTGCCGGAGAGCATCATCATCGCGGGCGCCGGCGCGATCGGCGTCGAGTTCGCGTACGTCCTCCACAACTACGGCGTCAAGGTCACCATCGTCGAGTTCCTCGACCGGATGGTTCCGCTGGAGGACGCCGACGTCTCGGCCGAACTCGCCAAGCAGTACCGCAAGCTGGGCATCGAGGTGCTCACCTCCACCCGCGTCGACGCGATCGACGACTCGGACCCGGCGGCGAAGGTCCGCGTCACCGTCACCCGCGACGGCCGCCAGGAGGTGCTGGAGGCGGACAAGGTCCTCCAGGCCATCGGCTTCGCCCCGCGCGTGACCGGCTACGGCCTGGAGAACACGGGCGTACGGCTGACCGAGCGCGGCGCGATCGACGTGGACGCGCGCGGCCGGACGAGCGTGCCGCACATCTTCGCCATCGGTGACGTCACCGCCAAGCTGATGCTGGCCCACGCCGCCGAGGCGATGGCCATGGTCGCGGCCGAGACGATCGCCGACGCGGAGACCATGGAGCTCGACTTCACCATGATCCCGCGCGCCACGTACTGCCAGCCGCAGATCGCCAGCTTCGGCTGGACCGAGGCCCAGGCCCGTGAGCAGGGCTTCGACGTCCGCGTGGTGAAGTTCCCCTTCAGCGCGAACGGCAAGGCCCACGGCCTCGGTCACCCCACCGGCTTCGTCAAGGTCATCAGCGACGGCCGGCACGGTGAACTCCTCGGCGCCCACCTCATCGGCCCCGAGGTCACCGAGCTGCTCCCCGAGCTGACCCTGGCCCAGCAGTGGGACCTGACGGTCCACGAGGTCGGCCGCAACATCCACGCCCACCCCACGCTGGGCGAGGCGGTCAAGGAGGCCATCCACGGCCTCGCCGGTCACATGATCAACATGTGACGTCATCGCCATGTGACGCGTCGTCATGGCGGCATCTCCCGGGTGCGCACTCCGGGAGATGTCGCCCCGCCGTCCGGCCCGGCACGATCGACCGCGGTCCGTCTTCGTGGTCAACGCAATCCGGGGTGGTCGGGGTGATCGTGGACAGGACGCTCGCCGGTCGGGCCGTGCCGCGCCTCAGGGGTGAGCTGAGAACCCGCGAGGCCGATCTCGACGCCGCGGCACGGGACTTCGGCCATCAGGTGCGGCGGCGGCCGCTCGCCGTGCTGCGGCCCGCCATCGCGGCCGACGTCGCGGCCGTCGTGCGCTTCGGCCGCGCCCACGGCATCCCCGTCGTGCCGCGCGGCACCGGCCACTCGACCGACGGCCAGGCGCAGGCGCGCGACGGCATCGTGGTCGACCTGACCGCCCTCACCGCCGTGCGCCGGACGGCACCGGACCGACTCTCGGCGGACGCCGGGGCCCTCTGGAGCGCGGTGACCGACGCCGTCCTGCCCGCCGGCCTGGTCCCGCCGGTGCTCCCCGACTTCCTCGGGCTCTCGGTCGGCGGCACGCTGGCCGCCGGCGGGTTCGGCGGCTCCGGCCACCACCACGGCAGCGTCGCCGACAACGTCCACGACCTCGACGTCGTCACCCCCGAGGGGGACCTGGTCACCTGCTCGCCGGAGCGTCACGCCCGGCTCTTCGACGCGGTGCGCGGCACCCAGGGCGAGTACGGCGTCATCACGCGCGCCACCCTCGCCCTGACGGCGGCGCGCCGCGCGGCCCGCCGCCACCTGCTCGGCTACCGCGACCTCGGCGCCTTCCTCGCCGACCAGCGACGGCTGCTGGAGGACCGCCGCTTCGACCACGTGGAGGGCCAGGCCCGCCCGGAGCCGGACGGGGGCTGGAGCTTCGTACTGGAGGCGGTGACCGCCTTCGACCCGCCGCACGCGCCGGACGACCGGGAGCTGCTCGGCGACCTCGCCCACGAGCGCGGCACCGAGGAGTCCGCGACCACCACCTACCGCGCGTTCCTCCACCGCGTCGCGCCGCTGGAGACACGGCTGCGGGCCACCGGCTCCTGGCAGGCCGACCCCCATCCCCGGTGCACCGTGCTGCTGCCGGGCGCGCACGCCGAGGAGATCGTCGCCCGGACGCTCGCCGGCCTCACCGCCGACGACATCGGCCCCGGGGGCAGCGTCCTGCTGTACTCCGTGCCGACCGGCCGCATCGCCGCCCCGCGCGTCCCCAGGGCGCACGGCGACGCCGTCACCGTCCTCTTCGGGCTCCAGCGCACGGCGCCGCGCGGCGACCCCGGCACACTCGCCCGGATGCGGCGTTCGAACGCGGAGCTGCGCGCACGGGCGGCGGACGCCGGCGGCACGGACTACACCGCGCCCACCGCGTACCACCGCGAGCGGGAGACCCGCGGGACCGGCCCTAGCGCCTGAGTTCCGCCACGATCGTGTCGACCACGTGCTCGGCCAGCCGGTCGACCGTCGCGCGGTCCTGTCCCTTGAGGGGGCCCCGGGTGGCCAGGTCGGCGAAGCCGTGGACCATCGACCAGCACCCCCACTCGGCGTCCACCCGGCGTTCGGCCGTCATCGCCCCCGCAGCGACCATCGCGTCGAGGGCGTCGAGCAGCAGCTGGTACGGGGGCGCGACGCGCTCGCCGGCGGTCCCGCCGGTCCCGCCGGGCTCGTCGTGGGTGAGGATGGCGACCTCGAACCAGCCCGGCTCCGACAGCGCGAAGTGGATGTAGCCGAGACCGACTCCGCGCAGGTGCCGCACCGCGCGGGCGACGGGGTCGTCGTCCGCCGCGCCGTCCCCGGCGGCGGCCATCCGGTCGCGCATCGCCCGCGCCAGCCGGTCCTGGGCCTCGGCGGCCACGGCCAGCACGAGGGCCTGCTGGTTGGCGAAGTGCCGGTAGGCGGCGTTCGGGGTCACCCCCACCGTGCGGGTGACCACCCGCAGCCCCAGCGCGGCGGTACCGCCCTCCCGCGCGAGTCTCACCCCGGCCTCCACCAGGGCGGCCCGCAGGTCGCCGTGGTGGTACGAGCGCGAGCGCGTGTCACTGCTCATGGTCCGCACTACCTCCCACCGGGAGTGTACAGGGTGAACATTGCTGGTCAGCGGCGTTCCGGCGGCCGGCGACGGCCACACCCGCCCGACGGTGGGGCACGTTGAGCACGTCAGGAGAAGACGGCGCCGAGCCCGGCATGGAAGCGTTCGGAGCAACGGAATCATTGCTTTTCGCATACCGACGGAGGGGTTTGGCTTGGAGCCGCTGCACCCGCCGGAGGCGTCGGCGCTGACACTGCGCGTGGCGGCCAAGGACATCGTCGCCGACGGCGTGGCCGTCCTCGATCTCGAACACCCCGGCGGCGCCCGGCTGCCCGACTGGACGCCCGGCGCGCACATCGACCTCGTCCTGCCGTGCGGCGTCACCCGCCAGTACTCGCTGTGCGGCGACCGCTGGGACGCCCACCGCTACCGCGTCGCCGTGCTGCGCGAGCCGTACGGCCGGGGCGGTTCGGCCTACGTCCACGACCGGCTGCGCCCCGGCGACCGCGTCGGCGTGGGCGGTCCGCGCAACAACTTCCCGCTCGTGCCCTCGGAGAGCTACCTCTTCCTCGCGGGCGGCATCGGCATCACCCCGCTGCTGCCGATGGCCCATCAGGCGTGCCTGACCGGGGCCGACTGGGAGCTCGTCTACGGCGGTCCCAGCCGCCGGGCGATGGCCTTCCTCGGCGAACTGGCCCGCTACGGCGACCGCGTCCACGTCGTGCCCGAGGACGAGCGGGGCCTGCCGGACGTCCGCGCCCGGCTGGCCGAGGTGCGGGACGGCCTGCGGGTGTACTGCTGCGGCCCGGCCGGGCTGCTGGACGCCGCGGAGGCGGCCAGCGCCCACTGGCCGGCGGGCACGCTGCGGACCGAGCGGTTCACCGCGGCCCCGCGCACCGCGCCGGCGCGCGACGAGCCGTTCGAGGTGGTCCTGGCCCGCACCGGGGCGCGGGTGATCGTCGGGCCCGGCACGACCGTCCTGGACGCGGTGCGGTCGGCCGGCGCCGACGTGCTGTCCTCCTGCCGGGAGGGCGTCTGCGGCACCTGCGAGGCCGGTGTGGTCGACGGGGTGGTGGACCACCGCGACGCCCTGCTCACCGACGACGAACGGGCCGCGGGCGACCGGATGTACCCGTGCGTGTCCCGCTCCCGCGGCGAGCGGCTCGTACTGGACCTCTGACGACCCACGGACCCGCTGAAGACCCCACGGACCGCCGGACGACACGGACCGCCGGACGACACGGAGGCCACCACCATGACCGAGACCCTCGGCGCCGGGACGCCCCTGACCCGGCCGGACCCGCCCGTCATCGACACCGACCCGTTCGGCCCCGAGGTGCTGGCCGACCCGCTCCCGCTGGACGAGGCCCTGCGCGAGGCCGGCCCGCTGGTCCGGCTGAGCGCGCACGACATCTACGCCGTGGCCCGCTACGAGCACGTGTACGCGGCGCTGCGCGACTGGCAGGGCTTCCAGTCCGGCGCCGGGGTGGGCCTGTCCAACTTCCGTACGCAGAAGCGGTGGCGGCCGCTGAGTGTGGTGGTGGAGGCCGACCCGCCGCACCACGACGCCCCGCGCCGGGTGCTGTCGGCCCTGCTCGGGCCGCGCGCGCAGCGCCGGCTGCGCGAGGAGTGGACCGCGCGGGCCCGGGAGACGGTCGACGGGCTGCTGGCGCGCTCCGACGGGTCCGTCGCCGAGTTCGACGCGGTGCCCGCCCTCGCGGAGGCCTTCCCGCTGCGGGTGTTCCCGGACGCCCTGGGTATCGGCGAGGAGGGTCGCGAGAACCTGCTGCCCTTCAGCGACTTCCTGCTCAACGCCTTCGGCCCGCGCAACGCGCTCGTCGCCGAGGGCGCGCCGCGGGCGCGGGAGCTGTCGGAGTGGGTCGACGCCCACTGCCGGCGCGAGGCGCTGGCCGAGGGCGGGTTCGGGGCGGCGATCTGGGCGGCGGCCGACCGCGGCGAGATCACGCCGGCGCAGGCGCCGCACGTGGTGCGTTCGTTGTTCGCGGCCGGCGTCAACACCACCGTGCACGCCCTGGCCGCGGTGCTCCACGCGCTCGCCTCCCACCCCGCCCAGTGGCGCCGGCTGCGGGCCGAACCGGCCCTGGTGCGGGTGGCGTTCGACGAGGCGGTGCGCTGGGCGTCGCCGGTGCAGACGTTCTTCCGCACGGCCACGGCCACCGCCCGGGTGGGCGGGTACACGGTGCCCGACGGCGCGAAGGTCCTGCTGTTCCTGGGCGCCGCCAACCGCGATCCCCGGCGGTGGGCCGACCCCGACGCGTACGACCTGTCCCGTGACCCGTCCGGGCACGTCGGCTTCGGGTTCGGCATCCACCAGTGCGTGGGGCAGAACCTCGCGCGCCTGGAGGCCACGTGCCTGCTCACCGCGCTCGTCGAGCGGGTGGCGGAGCTGGAGCTCGCCGGCCCGGCCCGGCGTCGCCCCAACAACACGCTGCGGGCCTGGGATTCGATTCCGGTTCGGGCGCGCACAGCACGCTAGCGCGGTCGCCGCGACATTCCCGTGGTGGCGTTTGCCTCGCTCATCGATGCGATATACGGTGTGAACATGGCTGATGTGGACACTGTGAACTCCCGTCCCCGTCGCAAGCCGGACCCGCCGGGCCGGCCTGCCGGCCGCCCACGCGCCAACGCAACAGCACTGATCGGCTGATCAAGGGAGAGATCGCGTGACCACGGTGAATTCGAGTGCGGCGGCGGATGATGCCGAGGTCCCCAGGACGGAGGCCGACTCCCGCCGGTGGCTGGTGCTCGCCCTCTTATCGGGCCTGCAGTTCATGATCCTGCTCGACATGACCGCGGTGAACGTGGCGTTGCCGCACATCCAGGACGGCCTCGGCTTCTCGCCGTCCGGCCTGGCCTGGGTCGTCAACGGCTACGTCCTCGCGGCCGGCGGCCTGCTGATGCTCGGCGGCCGGCTGGCCGACGTCTTCGGCCGGCGGCGGCTGCTGGTCACCGGCGTGGTCGTCTTCGCTGTGGCCTCCGCGCTCTCCGGCGCGGCCACCGACCCCTGGATGATGATCGTGGGCCGGATCGGCCAGGGCACCGCCGAGGCGCTCGCAGCCCCCGCCTCCCTCGGCCTGATCGCCCTGCTCTTCACCGACCCGAAGGAGCGCACCAAGGCGCTCGGCATCTGGGGCGGCATCATCGGCCTCGGCAGCACCGTGGGGTCCGTCATCTCCGGTCTGCTGACCGACCTGGCGTCCTGGCGGTGGATCTTCTTCATCAACCTCCCGGTCGCCCTGGTCGTCCTGTTCATGGTCCCCCGGCTGGTCACCGAGAGCCGGATGGTCCGGGAGCGGGGCCAGGGCCTCGACATCATCGGCGGGATCACCCTCACCCTGGGCCTCACCGGCGTCGTCTACGGCCTGCTCCAGGCGGCCGACCGGTCCTGGGGCTCGACACGCGTGGTCGTCCCGCTCGTCGCCGGCGCCGCGCTGCTGCTCGTCATGCTCCTCGTCGAGCGCCGCGCCCGGGACCCGCTCATCCCGCTGGGCTTCTTCGCCAACCGCACCCGGTCGGTCGTCAACGCCGCCACCGTCTTCTTCATGGCGGCGTTCATCTCGTACACCTTCATGCTGACCCTGTTCGAACAGCAGGTGCTGGACTACTCCCCGCTGGTCAGCGGGCTGGCCTGGCTTCCGCTGAGCGTCGCCATCGGCGCCGGCATCGCCCTGGGCACGGCGCTCATCCCCAAGGTGGGCATCCGCGCGGTCGCGGCCACCGGCTACGCCGGCGCGGGCGTCGGGCTCTTCCTGACCAGCATGATCGACGTCGACAGCTCCTACGTCGGCGGCATCCTGCCCGGGATGGTGGTCTTCGGGCTGTTCGCGGGCGCCAGCATGCCGGCCGCGACCAACGCCGCGCTGCACGGGGTCACCGTGCAGAACTCCAGCCTCGCCTCCGGTGTGCAGAGCACCATGCAGCAGATCGGCGGGGCGCTCGGCGTGGCCGTCCTGGTCGCCCTCGCGATCCGGCACGCGGCCGGGGCGGTCGGGGACGGCGTCCGGCCCGACGTGGCCACGACGGACGGTTACGGACTGGCCATCAGGATCGGCGGGGTGCTGATCGTGGCCGGCGGCGTCCTCCTCGCCGTCCTGCTGGAGAAGGTGGACACCACACTGCGGGACCCGATGGCCGAGCGCCTCGCGGACGCGAGCTGACCACGCCCGCCGGACCGGAAGGGACCGACCGGATGACCCCCGTACCGACCGACCGGCAAGCCCTCCGGTCCGCCCTCCTCGCCACCGACGCGGACCACCTGTGGCACCCCTGGTCGCCCGGCCGGGTCAGCCCGGACACCGTCGTCGCGGTGTCCGGGCAGGGCTGCGAGGTGTGGGACGCCGACGGCCGCCGCTACCTGGACGCCAAGTCCTCCGGCCTCAACGCCACCCTGGGCTACGGCTGCCGGCCCGTCGTCGAGGCGGTGGGCGCGCAGCTGTCCCGCCTGATGACCTACGACATGGGCGAGGGCGCCAACGTCCCCGCCATCACCCTCGCACGGCGCATCGCCGGGCTGACGGGCGAGCCCCTGACCCGTACGTTCTTCTGCAACAGCGGGTCCGAGGCGATGGAGGCGGCCATCCGCGTGGCCCGCTTCCACCACGCGGTGCGCGGCGCGCCCGAGCGCACCCTCGTGGTGTCCTTCGAGAACGCCTACCACGGCGCGACGATGGGGGCCGCCGCCTGCTCGGCCGGCCGGTCCCCCGTCGACCCCGGGACGACCCCCGCGGGCTTCCTCACCGTGCCGGGTCCCGGCCGCGACGGCTGCGTGGACCCCGGGCGCGCCGACGCCCTGCGGAAGGTCCTCGGCGAGTACGGCCCGCGCGTCGCGGCGGTGCTCGTCGAGCCGGTGCAGTCGCGGGGCGGCCACGTGGTGCCCGACGAGGGGCTGTGCGCCGTACGGGAGTTGTGCGACCGGCACGGCGTGCTCATGGTCCTCGACGAGGTGACCACCGGGTTCGGCCGCACCGGCCGGATGTTCGGCTACGAGCACGCGGGGATCACCCCCGACGTCCTGGCCACCAGTAAGGGGCTGACGGCGGGGTACATGTCCCTCGCGGCGGTCACCACCACCGACGAGGTCTTCGACGTCTTCGACCGCAACCGGAAGCGGGCCGGGTTCGTGCACGGCCACACCCACTCCGGGCACGCGGCCGCCTGCGCGGCGGGGCTCGCCGTCCTGGACTACCTCGAACGCGAGGACGTGCTCGCCAACGTCCGGGAGCGGGGCGCCCAGTTGCTCGCCGCGCTGGAGGGCACGCGCGCGCTGCCGTACGTCCACGACGTCCGCGGCCGCGGCCTGCTGCTCTCGCTCGAACTGGACGACGCGCGCCGCGCCGACCGGGTGCGCCACCACATGAAGGCCGCCGGCGTCCTCGTCCGCCGCACCGGCCCGCACATCGTCGTCGCCCCGCCGCTGATCGTCACCCGGGCCGAGGCCGGCCGGGTGGCCGACGCGCTGACCGCGGCCGTCGCCGCGGCGGGTGCCCCCTGACCCCATCGATCCGTCCCACCGTACGACCGAACCAACAAGGAGAACGCACCATGCCCGAGGCACCGAAGCAGGCGCAGGCCATCGACACGAAGTTCACGGCGACCGTGACCCAGGACAACAACAGCGGCTGGACCTGTGTGCTCATGCCCGGATCCAGCGAGTTCTTCGGCACGGGCCGGGCCGTCAAGGTGGCCGGCACCGTCGACGGGCACGCCTTCCAGGCCACGATGCTCCCGGTCGGCAACGGCGTCCACATGCTCCCGCTCAAGGCGGCGCTGCGGAAGACGCTGGCCAAGGACCAGGGCGACGAGGTCACCGTGCACCTGGAGCAGCGCTTCAGCTGAGCGGCCCGGCCAGCGCCCAGTGCAGCACGTCGGCGAACTCCTCGGTCCGGTCCAGGAAGCCGACGTGCTCGCCGGGGAAGGTGACGGGCGGCGAGCCGAGCAGCGCGCACAGCGCCATGGACGTCCGGTACGTCTCCAGGGCGCCCGACTCCGCGCCGATGCCGACCACGACCCGGGCCGGGCCCGCGGCCAGCGCGGCGGCGTCGGGCACGTAGCGGGTGGTGGCGCGCAGTTCGTGGGCGAAGAAGCGGGCGCCGTCGACGAGGTCCGCCGGCGAGGGCCCGTCCGCCGGCGGGGCGTCCCCGGCGGCCGGGCCGGAGCCGTCGTCGAGTCCGGAGCCGGCCATGAACTTCTGCCAGGCCGCCGCCTCCCCCTCCCGGTGGAACGTCGCGACGATGTCGTCGACCATGGCGTGCCGCTCGGCGGCGTCGGGCAGCAGGTCCAGCAGCGGCGGTTCGTGGGCGACCAGCGTGCGCACCCGGCCGGGGTGGCGCTCCGCCAGCGCCAGGCCCGTCACCGCCCCGCCGCTGCTGCCGAACACGTCGGCGGAGCCGGCCCCCACCGCGTCCAGCAGGGCGGCCGCGTCGTCGGCCCGCAGCTCGGGGGTGGAGTCCTGGGCGGGGTCGTCGATCACGCTCGCCGCCATGCCGCGCGGGTCGTGGGTGACGACCGTGAAGCGGCCGGCGAGCGCGTCGGCCAGCGGGGCGAAGGCGGCGGCGCCCATGGGGGAGCCCAGGGCGAGCAGCACCGGCCCGTCGCCGCGTACCTCGTAGTGCAGTCGCGCGCCCGGGACGTCCAGGGTCCGGGCGAGGGCCCGTGTGGTGGTCATGCCCGTTCAACGCCTCAGAGGCCCCACAGGTCACTCTCGGAGGCGAGTTGTGGCGCGTTACGGCATGCGGGGGCGCGTATCAGCGGAACACACGCCCCATGACGTGGCGCGAGACCGGGCGCGGCGCGTGGTCCAGCGCGGCCGTCATCAGGCGGGTGACCGTCCCCGGCACGGTCACCGTGCGGCCCGCGTCCCACGCCCGCAGCGCGCCCGCCACCACCTCGGCGGCCGTGGTGTGCCCCGGCGTCCGCTCCACCCGGTCGCCGAGCCCGGCCACGTCGCCGAACTCCGTGACCGTCGGGCCCGGGCACAGCGCCATGGCCCGTACGCCCGTGCCCCGGAGCTCCGACGACAGTGCCTCGGCGAACGACAGCAGGAACGCCTTGCTGGCCCCGTAGGCGGCCAGATGGGGCGTGGCGACGAAGCCCAGCGTCGACGCCACGACGATCACCCCGCCCGAGCCGCGCGCGACCATCCGCGGCACCACCCGCGCCGTGAGGTCCACGCTCGCCATCACGTTCAGGCGCAGCATGGCGAGCGTGTCGGAGCGCGCCGTGTCGGCGAACCGGCCCCGGATGCCGCGGCCGGCGTTGCACACGAGCAGGTCGGCGCCGCCGAGTTCCTCGGCCCGCGCGGCCACGGCCCCGGTCGCGCCGTCCGCCGTCAGGTCGCGGACCTCGGGGATCACCCGCCCGTCCGAGCCGGCCTCCAGCGCCGCCAGCCGGTCGGCCCGGCGGGCCACCGCCAGCACGCGGTGGCCGCGGGCGAGCAGCACACGGGTGAACTCCGCGCCGATGCCGGAGGACGCGCCGGTCACGACGGCCAGGGGTGTGTCGGACATGGTTGCTCCAAGAGGGAGGCGCCGGGGCACGGAAGCGGTGTCGCGGAACGGTGACTCGAACCTACGGCGTCCGCTCGTCCGCCCGCTTCTCGCTGCGTGCCGTATGTGGAAGGGTGACCCGCGGACGGATGTCGAAATCCGCCCCGCCGCTCCGACTCCTCAAGTGCGGGGCGCCGCCCCGGCGTCCGCGATCCGAGCGAGCCCGAGGAGAGACCGGTATGAAGTACCTGATCCTGCTGCACAACAACCCCACCAGCTGGAAGCACCCCATGTTCCTTCACCAGGGCAAGGAGCTCTCCCCGGAGGAGGCGGACGCCCGCATGGCGGAGTTCGGGGCGCTGATGGAGGAGATCTCCACGTCCGGCGAGCTGGTGGACGCGCAGCCCCTCGCGGACCCGGTCCTCGGCCGTACCGTCCGGCTGCGCGACGGGGCCCTGGAGGTCACCGACGGCCCCTTCGCCGACTCCAAGGAGCAGATGGCGGGCTACTTCGTCGTCGACTGCGACAGCGTGGAGCGGGCCGTCGAGATCGCCTCCCGGTTCCCCGACACCCGTGACGGCGTCGCCGAGGTGCGGCCCATCATGGACCAGTCCGGCGCGGAGATGTGACGGAGCCGACCGCCGTCGAGGACCTGCTGCGCGGGCTGGCGCAGCGGGTCCTCGGCCTGCTCGTGCGCCGCTACCGGGAGTTCGACGCCTGCGAGGACGCCGTGCAGGAGGCCCTCATGGCGGCCTTCGTGCAATGGCCCGAGCACGGCGTGCCGGACCATCCGCTGGCCTGGCTCGTCACGGTGGCGACCCGCCGGCTCACCGACGCCCGGCGCAGCGACCGCTCGCGCCAGGACCGGGAGACCACCGTCTTCGCCCTGACGCCCCGCGGCGACCTGCGCGCGCCGGGCCCCGAGGAGGAGACGGCCGGGGGCGACGACACCCTCACCCTGCTGTCGCTGTGCTGCCACCCCGCGCTGTCGCCCGCCTCGCGGATGGCGCTGACGCTGCGCGCGGTCGGCGGCCTGACCACCGGCGAGGTGGCCCGCGCGTTCCTGGTCCCGGACGCCACGATGGGGCAGCGGATCAGCCGGGCCAAGCAGCGGATACGGGAGGCGGGCCTCGGCTACCCGCTGCCGCCCGAGGAGGAGCGGGCGCGCCTCCCGGTCGTGATGCACGTGCTCTACCTGATCTTCAACGAGGGCTACACCGCCGGCTCGGGCGACGACCTCGGCCGCCCCGACCTGACCCGGGAGGCCATCCGGCTCACCCGCGAACTGCGCCGCAGGCTGCCCGACGACGCCGAGGTGGCCGGGCTGCTGGCCCTGATGCTGCTCACCGAGGCCCGCAGGGCCGCCCGGACGGGCCCGGGCGGCATCCTGGTGCCGCTGGCGGAGCAGGACCGCGGCCACTGGCGGCAGGACCTCATCGACGAGGGCACGGCCCTGCTGGACGCCACCTTCGCCCGCGGCCCGGTCGGCCCGTACCAGCTGCAGGCGGCGATCGCGGCGCTGCACGACGAGGCCAAGTCGTCGGAGGACACCGACTGGAAGCAGATCCTCGCCCTCTACCACCTGCTGGAGACGAGCTGGCCCAGCCCGGTCGTCAAGCTCAACCGGGCCGTGGCCCTGGCCATGGTGCGGGGGCCGGGCGCCGCCCTCGACCTGCTCGGCACGCTCGAGGGCGACGCGCGGATGGCCCGCCACCACCGGCTGCACGCCGTCCGGGCCCATGTGCTGACGATGGCCGGCGACGCCGCCGGGGCGCGCGCCGCCTTCGAGACGGCCGCCCGGCTCACCACCAGCCTGCCCGAACGGCGTTACCTGGAGGACCGGATCGAGGCGCTGGCGCGGGAGGCGGCGCGGACGCTCACGCGCCCGCCGGGGCCCGCTCGCCCAGCCGCACCGGAAGGGCCCGGTGACCGTTCATGATGAAGCTCCCCTGCGGCTCCAGCTCCTCGGGCGCCACGGCCAGCGACAGGCCGGGGTAGCGCTCGAAGAGGGCGGGCAGGGCGATCCTCAGCTCCAGCCGGGCCAGCGGCGCGCCGAGGCAGAAGTGCACCCCGTGGCCGAACGACAGATGGGTCTTGTCGGCGCGCGCCGCGTCGAACTCGGCGCCGCCGGCGCCGTGGACCTCGGGGTCGCGGCCGATCGCGGCGAACCCCATGAGCACCGGGTCGCCCCGGCGGACGACGACACCGCCCACGGCCACGTCCTCGGTGGCGAAGCGCAGCGGCAGCTGGGCGACGGGCGCCTGGACGCGCAGCGTCTCCTCGATCACGTCGTCCCACGCGACCTTGCCCGAGGTGAGCAGCTCGCGCTGCTCGGGCAGGGTGAGCAGGGCGAGGACGGCGTGGCTGAGGGCGTTCATCAGCGTCTCGGAGCCGGCGCCGAGCATGAGGTGGAGGGTGCCCACCATCTCCTCGTCGGTCAGCCGGGAGCCGTCGTCCTCCCGGGCGGCGAGCAGCAGGCTGGTGAGGTCGTCACCGGGTTGCTGCCGCTTCAGCTCGGCGAGGTCGTACAGCTCGCGGTGCCACAGTTCGACGTTGGCCTCGGCCTCGTCGCCGGTGATGTCGGTGCTGACGTTGACCCCCGCGCCGCGCAGCGCGGCGGCGCGGGCCGACTCCGGCACGCCGAACATGTCGCAGATGACGCGCGCGGGCAGCGGCGTGGCGAACTCGCCCTTGAGGTCCACCACGTCGTCGGGCCCGTGCCGGTCCAGTCCGTCGAGCAGGTCGCGGACGATGTTCTCGATGAGTGGCCGGGTCTTCTCGACCTGGTGGTTGGTGAAGCCGCGCGAGACCAGCTTGCGCAGCCGTGTGTGGTCGTCGCCGTCGTTGGTGGTCATGTTGTCCATCAGCAGCCAGCCGATGAGCGGCCAGTTGGACGGAATCTCGCCCGCCGCGTAGGCGGGCCACTTCTGGGGGTCCTTGACGAAGCGGGGGTCGGCCAGCACCTGCTTGGCGGCCTCGTAGCCGGTGACCGACCAGGCCAGGACCCCGCCCGGCAGTTCGACCCGGGTGACCGGGCCCTGCTCGCGGATGCGGGCGCCCTCCGCGTGGACGTCCCGGCCGGCGGTGTCCAGGACGACGGGGCAGCGGTTTTCCATCGGTTGACTCCTCGGGGGTCAGGGGGAGGTGAAGAACTCCGCGAGCAGGGGCGCGCCGAGAGTCTGGTTGAACAGGTGGCCCTCGCTCGGCATGCTCACGAACCGCCCCCGGGGTATCCCCGCGGCGAGGGCGCGGCACGGCCCCAGCATCCACTCCGCGCTGTCGTCGCCGCCGATCACGAGGGTGGGTACGGCGATCGACGGCAGGAGGTCGTGCGGGACCTCGCTGCTGTCGTCGCTGAGGACCGAGTCGTAGAGGACGGTGGGCGCGATCGCCTCGAAGCTGGGCCAGACCGGGTGGTCCCGGAAGCGCTCGATCGACTCGGCGCTGAAGCCGATGTCGACCTTCAGGAAGAGCGCCACGGCGTCGCCCCGGCGGTCGGCGGCGATCAGCTTCCGCAGCTCGTCGTGGTAGCCCGGGGGCACCCGGGGGCCGCCGTACGGGGGTTCGTACATCGCGAGGTGGGACATGGGCAGCCCGGCGGCCGCCCCGCGTACGGCGATCATGCCGCCGGTGCAGTTGGCGAAGACCGACGCCGAGCCGCCCGCCGCCTCGAGCACCGCCGCCAGGTCCTCGACCTCCAGGTCGACGGACCAGTGGCCGGGCTGGGCGTCGCCGCTGCCGCCGCGGCCGCGGCGGTCGTAGTTGAAGACGGTGAACCGCTCGGAGAGCGCCTCGGCGAGCCGGGCGAACATGGCCTTCTCGTTGAGGCCGCCGCCCAGGATCACGACGGACGGCCCGCTGCCGGACCGTTCGAACGCGATCGGGGTGCCGTCGGCCGACGGCACCGTCTCCAGCCCGATGCCGCGGACGCCGAATCCGACGTTGTCCAGGTTGGCCTCGGTCTCCAGACCCTCCGTGGTCTCGGGTGTGTCCATCGGAACGCTCCTCGCGGTCTCGGGCGAGCGGTGCGGGTCCGGCGACCCGTCCACCACGCTAGACACCGGGCGGGGCCGTGGACTTCCTCCAGATTGCCGACTTGACCAGCGCCGGCGACGTCACCGGCTCAGCGGCGTCACCGGCGTCACCGGTCGCGCAGTGCCCGGCGGAACGCGCGCAGGTCCGCGGTGAACAGCTCCGGCTCCTCCAGGGCGGCGAAGTGCCCGCCCCGGGCGGGCTCGTTCCAGTGGACGAGGTCCGGGAAGAGCCCCTCGGCCAGGCTCCGCCCCGGCCGGGCGATGTCGTGGGGGTAGACCGCCACGCCGACCGGTCCGGGGACGACGGGCAGCGGGCGGGGCGGGGTGCCCGGCACGGGCAGGAACGCGGCGTTGTCGTAGTAGAAGTGGGCCGACGTGCCGGCGGTGGCCGTGAGCCAGTACAGCGTGACGCCGGCGAGCAGCGCGTCACGGCCGACGGCCTCCTCGGGGGTCTTCTCCGCTCCGGTCCACTCCAGGAACTTCTCCGCGATCCAGGCCAGTTGGCCGACCGGCGAGTCGGTCAGGCCGTAGCCGAGGGTCTGCGGGCGGGTCGCCTGGATCGCCATGTAGCCCAGGCCCGCGGCCGCCGCCGGGTCCGCCTCCCCGGGCGGGGCGACCGGCAGGAAGTTCACGTGGGTGCCGAGGACGTGCCCGGCGTCGGTCGCCCCGAGCGCCAGCGCGACGAAGGCACCGAGGTCCCCGCCCTGCGGGACGTAGCGGTCGTAGCCCAGCTCCGCCATCAGCGCGGCCCAGGCCCGGGCCACCCGGTCGACGCTCCAGCCGTGCCCCGTGAGCGGCCCGGAGAAGCCGAAGCCGGGCAGCGAGGGGACGACGACGTGGAAGGCGTCGGCGGGGTCGCCGCCGTGGGCGCGCGGATCGCTCAGCGGGCCGAGCACGTCGAGGAATTCGAGGAACGAGCCGGGCCAGCCGTGGGTGAGCAGCAGCGGCACCGCGCCGGGTTCGGGGGAGCGGACGTGCAGGAAGTGGATGTCGGCGCCGTCCAGGGTGGCGTGGAACTGGGGGATCGCGTTGACGCGCTCCTCCCAGGCCCGCCAGTCGAAGGCGTCGCGCCAGTGGGTGGCCAGCTCGCGGAGGTAGGGCTGCGGGACCCCGCGGCTCCAGCCGGTGTCCGGCACCGGCTCGGGCCACCGGGTCGCCGCCAGCCGCGCGCGGAGGTCGTCCAGGGCGTCCTGCGGGATGGCGGCGCGGAACGGGCGTATCACCGGGTCCTCGATTCTGGCGGCGGAACGCGAACGGGGGCGACGTACGGGGAGACCGACAGGGCGACGGACGCTACCGCTTCGGCGACCGGCGGTACACGGCCCGGGCCGGATCGAGCAGTCCGGGAGAAACCGGCCGCCCGGTGCGGACGCCGCAACGTGGGAGAAGTGCGCCGCGCCCCCGTCCCACTAGCGTTTTCGGCAACCGTTCGCTCATTCGGTCACCGGGAGGCGTACGTCATGGGAGCCAGGATCGGCGATCACGCCGTCGTACTCGGGGGCGGCATCGGCGGCTTGCTCGCCGCCCGTGTCCTGTCCGACGCCTACGACCGGGTCACCGTCGTCGACCGCGACGACCTCACCGGCGCGGGCACGGACGTCCGCCGCTCGGTGCCCTGGGCGGTGCACATCCACGCCCTGCTCGAACGCGGCCGGCAGATCATCGAGGAGCTGTTCCCCGGCTTCGGCGACGACATGCTCGGCCTCGGCGTCCCGGTCGGCGACTACGGGACGACCTGCCACTACTACTTCAACGGCCGGATGCTCGCGGAGACCGAGACCGGGATGGCCTGCGTGGCCGCCAACCGGCCGGTGCTCGAACACTTCCTCCGCACCCGCGTCGCCGCCCTCCCCGGCGTCGTCCTGCGCGAGCGCACCGACATCGCCGGCCTGCGGGCCTCCGCCGGGAACACCCGGATCACCGGGGTCCTGGTCCACTCCCGGGACGCCGCGGACGCGGACGCCGGCCCGGACGGCGAAGCGCCCGCCGGCGCGGCCGAGGTCCTGGAGGCCGACCTGGTCGTCGACGCCACCGGCCGCGCCTCGCGCACCCCGCGCTGGCTGGCGGAGCTCGGCTACGCGCCGCCGCCCGAGGAGAAGGTCCACATGGACCTGACGTACACCACCATGGACTTCACCGGCCCGCTGCCCGAGGACCCACTGGGGGAGGACATCGCGCTGGTGCCGACCGCGACGCCCGCCTTCCCACGCGGCGCGATCTTCGCGCGGCTGGCCGACCGGTACGCGCTCACGCTCACCGGCATCAACGGCGACCGCGCCCCCACCGACCGCGAGGGCTTCCTCGCCTACGCCGGGACGCTGCCCGTCACGCAGGTCCACGCGGCGGTCCGGGACGCCGAACAGCGCGGCCCGGCGGGCAGTTTCCGCTTCCCCGCCAGCGTCCGGCGCCGCTACGAGCGCCTGGACCGCTTCCCGGCCGGCTACCTGGTCATCGGCGACGCGGCATGCGTCTTCAACCCCGTCTACGCCCAGGGCATGACCGTGGCGGCGCTCGGCGCGACCGTGCTGGCCGGCCAGCTGGCCACCGGGGCCGAGCCGAGGGCCGGCGCCTACTTCCGCGACCTCGCGCGCGTCATCGACGCGCCCTGGAGCATGTCCGCCGCCGCCGACCTCGGCTACCCGCGGGTGCGGGGCCGGCGGACGGCCGCCACCCGCATGGCCAACGTCCTCATGCCCCGGGTGCAGGCGGCGGCCGTCGTCGACCCCGTCGTCGCCCGGCAGTTCATCCGCACCATCTCGCTGGTCGACCCGCCGCAGGCGCTCATGCGCCCGGCGCTGCTCGGCCGCGTGCTGTTCGGCCCCGGGGCCCGTACCCGCGGCGCGCTGCCGGAGGGCCTCCCGGCGGCCTTCCGGTGACGGCGGTCGCCGACGGCGTCCCCGCCGCGCGCTTCCGCTGGGGCGCGCTGGTCCTGCTCTGCGTCGCCAACTTCGCGATCCTGCTGGACTCGCAGAGCGTCATCCTGGCCCTGCCCCGGCTCTCCGCCGACCTCGGGATGCCCGCCGGCGACGCCCAGTGGGTGCTCAGCGCCAAGCTGCTGACCTTCGGCGGACTGCTGCTGCTCGGCGGGCGCACCGCCGACCGGCTCGGTCGCCGCCGTGTCTTCATGACGGGCACCGCGCTGTTCGTCGCCGGGTCGGCGGCGAGCGGGCTGGCGCCGAACGGCCCGGTGCTGATCGGCGCCCGGGCGGTGGGCGGGGTGGCGGCCGCCCTGATGGTGCCCACCGCCCTGTCCCTCCTCGTGAACACCTTCCCGGAGGGCAGGAGCCGCAACACCGCCCTCGCGGGCTGGGCCGGCATCGGCGGCATGGGCGCCACGGCCGGCCTGCTCGTCGGCGGCGTGCTGACCCAGGAACTGGGCTGGACCTGGGTGTTCTTCATCAACGTCCCGGTCGGCCTGCTGGTGCTGGCGCTCACCCCCGCCCTGCTGGCGGAGAGCCGCGACACCGGCCGGCCGGGCCCGTACGGCGTCCCGGGCGCCCTGACCGGCACCGCGGCGCTCTTCGCCTTCACCCTCGCCGTCATCCGGGCACCCGCCGACGGCTGGGGGAGCCCGCGCACCACAGGGCTGCTGGCCGCGGCCGTAGCGCTCGGCGCGGCCTTCGTCGCCGTCGAGCGACGATCGGCGGCCCCGCTCCTGCCGCCCGCGCTCGCGCGCCGTCCCGCCCTGGCCGCCGGCAACCTCGCCACCGTGACCATGGGCATGGCCGCGTTCGGCCTGTCGGTCGCCTGCTCGCAGTACGGGCAGGTCGTGCTCGGCCACGGGCCGCTGGAGTTCGGCCTGCTGCAGTCCGTCATGCCGACCACGGCCTTCGCCGGCGCCTACGCCGGGCAGTGGGCGGTCGGCCGCGTGGGGGTCCGCCCGGTCGTGACGGCGTGCTCCCTGCTGCTCGTCGCGGGCGCCCTGCTGCTGTGCCGCGTCCCCGCGGACGGCACCTACGCCCGTGACGTGCTCGCCGCCCTGGTCCTCTTCGGCCCGGGCCTGGGCGCCGGCACGGCGGCGGCGTCGGTGGCCGCGCTGGACCGCGTGCCCGGGCACGCCAGCGGCGTCGCCTCCGGCCTCAACGTCGCCTCGCTCCAGATCGGCGGCGCGCTCGGCGTCGCGGTGGTCACCTCGGCGGTCACCGCGTACACCGCGGCCCCGGGCGGCCCCGAGGAGCTCACGGCCGGCCTCCGCGCCGGCTTCGCCGCCTGCGCCGCCGCCGCGGCCCTCGGGCTCCCGGCGGCCCTCGCGCTGCCGCGCCGCACGGACCGCGAGCGCCGCACGGACCGCGAGCGCCGTACGGACCGCGAGCGCCGTACGGCCCCCGGCCCCCGTACGTGACGCGCCGCCCGGCGCCGAAGGGCACCGGGCGGCGTGGCGGAGCGGGAGGGCGTCACTCCCGCACGCCGCGCACGATCAGCCGCCGGGCGCGGGGGTCGTACGGGCGGCCGTCGAACCCGCCGAAGCACTCGACCCGTGTGAAGCCCGCCTCCTCGTACATCGCGCGCAGTTCGGCCGCGCTGTAGACGTAGGAGATGAGGGAGGCGGAGCGGGACTCCCCGTCGCGGATCAGCGTCCAGTCGGTCCGCAGCCGCGTCCAGTCGTCGAGGACGGTGTCGCGCAGCAGGACGGTCGCCCCGGGCAGCTCGACCACCTGGGGCCGGCCGACGCGCCGGGCGAGGACCTCCTTGCCGAGCACGTCGACCAGCAGCCGGCCGCCCGGCGCCAGGCTCGTGAACGCGTTGCGCAGGACCTGGAGGTTCGCCGCGGGATCGGCGAAGTACCCGAACGACGTGTACATGTTGATCACCACGTCGAAGGCGCCCGGCCGGACGAACGCGGCCATGTCGGCGCGGACCAGCTCGGCGGACACCCCGGCGGCGGCGCAGGCCTTCCCGGCCCGCTCCAGGACGGCGGGGCTGAGGTCGACCCCGGTGACCGGGTGCCCGCGCCGCGCGAGCGGCAGCAGGTACAGGCCGGGCCCGCAGCACAGGTCGAGCACCCGGGAGCCGGCCGGGAAGGCCAGCAGGGGCGAGGCGGCGACGTTCTCCGCGGCCTCGGCCGCCCGGCGCGGCGAGAACATGAACTCGGCGAACCCCGACCACAGGACGTCGTTCTCGTACCAGTTCCCGTCCGTCTCCACGGCGTCGGGCCGGGCGGTCATCGGCGCTCCCCGTGGGCCGCGTGCACGGCCTTGAGGTACTCGCGGTGATCGGGCAGGGCGCCGGCGTAGAGCTCGCGTTCCTTGTCGATCCGCTCGAACATCTCCCACGCGGCCGCGTCGTCCATCAGCTCCACCGAGGGCGGGGCCTTGGTGAACGGGAAGTCCATCCCGGACAGGATCGCCCACAGGCTGCGGGTCTCGAACAGGCGCAGCTGGCTGCCGTCGGGGATGATGACGCTCTGCGCGTACTCGGTGAGCTTCTCCTCCAGACTGGCCGGGAGCGGCGTCTCGCGGACCGCGCGCCAGAACTCGGTGTCGTCGCGGTCGGTCAGGCAGTAGTGCATGACGATGAAGTCGCGCAGGTCCTCGAAGGCGCTCGTCATCAGCTCGTTGTAGCGGTCCCTGCGGCGCTCGTCGAGGTCGGCGTCGGGGAAGTGGAGGACGAGCAGCGCGAGCTGGTACTCGATCAGGGCGATGGTGGTGGACTCCAGCGGTTCGACGAAGCAGCTGGACAGGCCCACGGCGACACAGTTGTTCACCCATGACCGGCGGTTGTGACCGACCCGCATCCTGATGTGGTTGCCCTCGACGTCGTGCGCCCGCGGGCCGAGGAAGTCGCGCAGCTCCCGCTCGGCCTTGTCCGGGGTGGTGGTGCGGCTGGAGTAGACGTAGCCGGTGCCGTCGCGGTGGTGGAGCGGGATCTCCCAGATCCAGCCGTCGCCGCGGGCGTTGGCGGTGGTGTAGGGCCGTAGCCCGCCGGGCTGGTGGTCGGCCGGCAGGGCGACCGCGGAGTCGCACAGCAGGGCGTCGTTCGCGCTGATGAAGGGCTCGCGCAGGGCCTGGTTGAGGAGCAGTCCGCGGAAGCCGGAGCAGTCGAGGAAGAGGTCGGCGCGGAGCTCGGCCCCGGTGTCGGTGACGACCTTCTCGACGTGCCCGCGGGGGTCGACCGTGACCTCCCTGACGTCGGCCAGGACGTGGCGCACGCCCCGGCCGGTGGCCAGGTCCCTGAGGTACTCGGCGATGAGCGCGGCGTCGAAGTGGTAGGCGTAGCGGAAGCCGGGGTCGGGCGCCCCGCTGCCCGGCAGGGGCTTGGGGGCCTTGCCCAGCTCGCACAGCCGCTGGAGGGCCATGCCGGCGTCGCCGAAGGTGTCCCGGACCCGCGGGTCGCCCGCCAGCCGCAGCTTCAGCCAGAAGTGGGCCAGGGACACGCCCCGGCCGAAGCGCTTGTGGAAGGGCTGCTCGTAGCTGGGGACCGGCGGTTCGGGGACGGTGAAGAAGGGGTGGTAGTACGTGTGCCGGCGGCCGTCCGGGCCGGGCTTGCGCCAGTCGTTGAAGCGGACCGCGGACTTGAAGGCCGCGTTGCACCGCGGCATCCAGTCCTCCTCCTTCATGCCGAGGAAGGCGAACGTCGTCCGCAGGGTGGGCACCGTGGCCTCGCCCACCCCGATCCGCCCGATCCGGGGCGACTCGACGAGGGTTATCTCCACCCTCCTCCCGAAGGCGCGGTTCAGATAGGCGGCGGACAGCCAGCCGGCCGTCCCCCCGCCGACGATCACGATCTTCTCGATGGGGCGTGCCACGGAACGGGTCTCCTTCACGGGCGGCGGACGGCGTGAGCGGCGGGTGGCATGAGCGGGAGGGTGGCGTGAACGGTGAGCCGGGGCGCCGGGGGCACGGCCGGATGCCGTGCCCCCGGCGGTGGTGCTCCCTGTGAGGTCACCGGCCCCCGGGGCCACCCGCCAGGCCGGGGTAGCCGAGCTGGATCAGCTGCTGCGCGGCGCCGGCGTACCACTCCGGCGCGTCCGGGGCCACGGTGGCCAGCCCGTCGACGTAGCGGGTGAAGAGGGAGAAGACGGCCGCGATCAGCACGGTGTCGTGGATCTCGGTCTCGGTGGCGCCGGTGGCGCGGGCGCCCTCGATCAGCTCGGCGCTCACGGACTTGCCGCCGTCCCGGGTGGCCAGCGCGATCCGGAGCAGCGCCCGGAGCTTGTCGGAGACCGGGGCGCTCTCGATGTCCTTGTGGGCCTGCGCCACCAGGTCCTGGCCGCCCTCCAGCTGCGCGGCGGCGAACGCCCCGTGCGCCTGGGCGCAGAACGCGCAGTCGTTGCTCCGCGACACCACGGAGCCGATCAGTTCCCGCTCTCCGCGGCTGAGCGAGTTGGGGCCGCGCAGCAGCGTTTCCACCAGCTCGCCCAGCGGCTTCGCGGTCTCCGGCCGGAAGGCGAACAGGCCGATGATGCCGGGCTTCTCGGGATCCACCGCGATGTGTGGCATGGGTGCGTCCTCCACGATTGACGTCGGTCAGCCGATCGTCCGCGCTGCGGTACCGCGGAATCCATACTCCAGGTTGCTCATGCCCCGCCGCCCGGACGCGGGGCCGCCCGGTCCGCCGTACGGGGCCCGGCCGGCCGCCCGAGCCACGACTCGTGGTCGAGCAGGCGCAGCCGTTCCTCCTCCGTACGGGCCACATGACGCATGGTCAGCCGGAGCAGTGGCGGGGCCATCAGCGAGGTGGCGACGGCGACCAGGACGACCATGGTGTACTCGGCGGTGCCCAGCACCCCCAGGCGCAGCCCGGTCATCGCGATGATCACCTCGACCACGCCGCGGGAGTTCATGCCGGCGCCCAGGGCCAGGCCCTCCCAGTGGTCCAGCCCGCCCAGCCGCGCGCCCAGGTAGGCGCCCGCGAACTTGCCCAGCACGGCGACGGCGAGCAGCGCGCAGGCGGCGAGCGCCGTCGGCGGGTGGGCCAGCTCGGTGAGGTCCGTACGCAGCCCGGCGGTGGCGAGGAACAGCGGGGCGAGCACGGACAGCACGACCGTGCGCAGCGGCGCGAGCAGGGGCTGCGCCGATGGGGCCCCGGTGATGAGGATGCCGGCCGTGAACGCGCCCAGGATCGGCTCCATGCCGAGCCAGTGGGTCAGCGTGCCGCCGGCCAGCACCAGGACGACGGCGGTGGCCACGGCCGTGCCCGGCTCCGGATGCCGCGCGGCGCGCTCCATGACGCGGCGCACCAGGGCCCGTCCGGCGGTGGCGGAGAAGCCGGCGAAGGCGGCGAGGAGGAGCACCGACCGGCCCACGCCGCCGCCGGTGACACCGGACGTCGCCGCGGCCGACACCACCGACAGCAGCAGCCAGCCCACCGCGTCGTCGATCAGCCCGGCGCCCAGCGTGAGCTGCCCGATGGTGCGGTGCACCATGCGCAGGTCGGTGAGGGTCTTGGCGATGACCGGGATGGCCGTGACACCCATGGCCACCCCCAGGAACAGGGCGAACACCCAGCGGTCCGGCCCGTCCGCCCGGGGGAGGGGCAGCAGCAGGCCGAGGGCCACGCCCATCCCCAGCGGGATCGTCAGCCCGAACAGGCTCACCAGGGTCGCCGCCTTGGCCCGGGCGCGCAGCACGCGGACGTCGAGATGGGTGCCGGTGACGCCGACCAGCAGCAGCACGGCGAGTTGGCCGACGGCGTCCAGGAGGTGGGTCTGCTCGGCCGGGCCGGGCAGGAAGCCGGTGGCGACCCCGGGCGCCAGGTGCCCGAGCAGGCTAGGGCCCAGCAGCACCCCGGTGGCCAGCTCGCCGGTGAGGGCGGGCAGGCCCGCCCGCCGGGCGAGCGACCCCAGCAGCCGGGCCAGCCCCAGGAGCAGCAGGGTCGCGCCGAGGAAGACCAGCACGGCGTGCGACGACAGGGGGGCCACCGGCGTCGCGAGGTCCGTCCCGTGCGGAGGAACGTTCATGCTCCGACCCCTCTCCGCGCGCGTGCGGACGATTCTGCGTCGCCCGGACCGGCAGCCACATCTCTATACGTGCTCACCGTCCGGTCTCTGCGTGCTCACCGTCCGCCGCCGCTGATTCCGCCCCCTCCTCCGCCAGCCGCCGGGCTGCCTCGGCCCGCAGTGCCTTCTTGTCGACCTTGCCGATCGGCGTCAGCGGCAGCGACGGCACCATGAAGAGCCGTTCCGGCAGCTTGAACGCGGCCACGTCGGCGGCGAGCATCACCTCCCGCACGTCCGCCAGGGTCGCCCCGCCGGCGCCGGACGGTACGACGAAGAAGCAGACGCGCTCCCCCAGTTCGGGGTCCGGCATCGCCACCGCCGCGGCCTGCGCCACCCCCTCGGCGCGCAGCGCGAGGTCCTCCAGCTCCTCGGCGGTGATCTTCTCGCCGCCGCGGTTGATGACGTCCTTCTCCCGGCCCACCACGATCAGATTGCCGCCCGGTCCCACGCGCACGACATCGCCCGTGCGGTACCAGCCGTCGGGCGTGAACGCCACCGCGTCCACGGCGGGGGAGTCGTAGTAGCCGCGGACGGTGTACGGGCCCCGGGCGAGCAGCAGGCCCGGCTCCCCGGGCGGCACCGGCTCGCCGTCCGGGCCGACGACGCGGATCTCGTCGTCCGGCGATATGGGCCGGCCCTGCGTGTGGTGGACCACCTCGTCCGGGTCGTCGAGGCGGGTGAGGCACAGCAGCCCCTCGCCCATCCCGAAGACCTGCTGGAGGGCGCAGCCCAGGACCGGGCGGACCCGCCGCGCCGCCTCGGGCGCGAGGCGCGCGGCACCGGCCTGGAGGAGCCGCAGCGAGCCGAGATCGGCGTCCGGGTGCTCCTCGCGGTGCGCCAGCCAGCGCAGGACGACCGCCGGGACGGCGGACGTCGCGGTCACCCGCTCCCGCTCGACGAGCGCGAACGCCGCCGCGGGGGCCGGGGAGTCCGCGACGACCACCCGGCCCCCGGACAGCAGGGCGCCCAGCACGCCGGGGCCGGCGTTGGCGAAGCCGTGGCCGAGCGGGAGCACGGCGAGATAGACGGTGTCCGGGCCGAACGCGCAGATCTCCGCCGCCCGTTTGATCATGTAGACGAAGTCGTCGTGGCCGCGGGCGACCAGCTTGGGCAGCCCGGTCGTCCCGCCGGACAGCAGGAGCGTCGCGATCCCGCCGCCGTCCCCGGGCGCGAGGGCGTCGAGCGCGGCGGCCGCGGCCGCGGGGTCCTCGGCGGGCGCGCACAGCCCGTCCAGCCGGATGCCGCCCGGTTTCACGTCCGGGCCCGCCACGACGACACGCACGCCCCCGCCGGCCGCCCCGGCGATCGCGTGGGCCATCGCCTGGTGGTCGAACCCCTTGAGGACGCCCGGCACGACGAGGACCTTCGCCCGCGCGTGCGCCACGACGCCGGACAGCTCGTGATGGCGGTGCTGCGGCAGCGTCCACACCGGCACGGCGCCCAGCCGGAAGCAGGCGACCGAGAGGACCACGTGCTCCCAGCGGTTCGGCAGCTGGACGACGACGCGGTCGCCCGGGCCGACGCCCAGCGCGGCCAGCCGCGTCGCCGCCCCGTCGGCGCGGGACATGAGCTCGCGGAAGGTCAGCCGGAGGTCGCCGTCGACGAGGCACTCCGCGTCCGGCGTCCGGCGCGCGACATCGGCCAGGTGCGACCCCGGCGACCGCCCCTCCCAGTAGCCCTTCGCGACGTACCGGGCCGCCGCGTCGGCCGGCCAGGGCACGACGCCGGGCGCCCGCTCGGGAACGGCGGGGGGACGCGGGGGAGTTACCGCTGACTCGGGCATGGCGTGAGCTCCTGACGGTGACGGGACGCGGTCCCCCGGCAGCGTAGGGACGCCGCCCGCCCCCGTCGTCTCGGCGATTGCTCTATCGCCGAGCGCCCGGTGAAGCCGCACGGCGGAAGTTGTCAGACGGTCCCCGGGAAGCCGAACCTGTCGCTCAGTGGGGCGGCCCGCCCTCGCGAGAGCCCTTACGGCGTACGGACACGACGTACGGCCAGGGGCCGGACGCCGCCGCGGACACGGCCGCCGGAGCAGGCGAACGCCGGCCCGGTGCGCGCCGTGCCGCCCGGTGAACCGAACAGGAGCGAGGACTTGACGGACAAAGCAGCATCCGACGAAGCAATCGCCATCATCGGCACCAGTTGCCGGTTCGCCCCCGACCTCTCCTCACCGGCGGCGTTCTGGACGTTCCTCGCCGAGGGCAGGAGCACGGTCGGCGACATGCCGGAGAAGCGCTGGCGGCCCTACGCCTCGGCCGGCCCGCGGGCCACCGCCGTCCTGCGGTCGACCGTCCGGCGCGGCTCCTTCCTCGACGACATCGAGGGCTTCGACGCGGAGTTCTTCGGGATCTCCCCGCGGGAGGCCGACTTCCTCGACCCCCAGCAGCGGTTCATGCTCGAACTCGCCTGGGAGGCCCTGGCCGACGCCGGCATCCCGCCGCTCTCCCTGCGCGGCACCGACACGGGCGTCTACGTCGCCGCGAACTCCAACGACTACGGCCGCCGGCTCCTGGAGGACATCCCCCTCACCGGCGCCTACGCGGTCAACGGCACCACCTTCTACGGCATCGCCAACCGCGTCTCCTACTTCCTCGACCTGCGCGGCCCCAGCATGGCCGTCGACACCGCCTGCGCGGGCTCTCTGACCGCCCTGCACCTCGCGAGCCGCGGCCTGCTGGAGGGGGAGACCCCGCTGGCGATCGTGGGCGGCCTCAACATCATGTCCACCCCCGCGCTGAACGTCGCCCTCCACGGTGCCGGGGCGATGTCCCCCGACGGCCGGAGCAAGGCCTTCGACCGGAGCGCCGACGGATACGGCCGGGGGGAGGGCGCCGGAGTCGTCGTCCTCAAACGCCTCTCCGACGCGCTCCGCGCGCACGACCCCGTCCAGGCGGTCGTACGCGGCAGCGGCCTGTTCCAGGACGGCCGGTCCGACGGCATGATGGCACCCAACGGGGCCGCGCAGGAGCACATGCTGCGCCAGGTCTACGAGCGGGCCGGCATCGACCCCGCCGGCGTCGACTACGTCGAGGCGCACGGCACCGGCACCCCCGTCGGCGACGGCGAGGAGATCGCCGCGCTGGCCGCGGTCTTCGGCGCCGGCCGCCCGCCGGAGCGCCCCTGCCTGATCGGCTCGGTGAAGCCGAACATCGGCCACGTGGAGGGCGGTTCGGGGATCGCCGGCGTCATCAAGACCGTCCTCGCCCTGCGGCACGAACAGCTGCCGCCCAGCCTCCACGAGGACCCGCTCCCGGACCTCGGCGGCACCACCCGCGGCCTCCGTCTCGTCGACGCGCCGCTCCCGTGGCCGGCCGGCGGCCGGACCCGCCGGGCCGGCGTCTCCAGCTACGGCGTCGGCGGCACCATCGCCCACGTCGTGCTGGAGGAGGCCCCGGCCGGCCCCCGGCGGCCGGCGCCCGCACGGGACGCCGCCCGGGCCCGTACCCCCCGGGTGTTCCCACTGTCCGCCGCGTCGGAGGCCGGACTACGGGCGCTGGCGGACGCGCTGGCCGGCCGCACCGGCACCGAACCGGGGTCCGTCGACCTGGACGCCGTCGACCTGCACTCGGCCGGCCTGGACTCCGGCGGCATGGGCTCGGCCGGCCCGGACTCCGTCGACCTGGATTCCGTCGACCTGGATTCCGTCGGGCACACCCTGGCCCTGCGCCGTTCCCACCTCGCGCAGCGCGCCGCGGTCGTCGCCGCCGACGCGGGGGAGCTGACCGCGCGGCTGCGCGACCTCGCCGAGGGGCGGACCGGGGCCGGCGTCGCCACCGGGCGGACCGGGCCCGGCGCGGAGCACGGGGTCGTATGGGTCTTCTCCGGGCACGGCGCCCAGTGGTCCGGCATGGGGCGGGAACTGCTGGCGGACGAGCCGGCGTTCGCGGCGGCGATCGACGCGCTCGCCGGCGTCTTCCGCGAGGAGCTCGGCTGGACGCCGCGCGAGGCGCTGACCACCGGTGGCCCCTGGACGGCGGCCCACGTCCAGGCGCTGACCTTCGCCGTCCAGACCGGCCTGGACGCCGCGTGGCGCGCCCACGGCCTGGAGCCCGCGGCGGTCATAGGGCACTCCGTCGGCGAGATCGCCGCCGCCGTGGCCGCCGGCGCGCTCGACCGCGAGGAGGCCGCCCGGTTCGCGTGCCGCAGGGCGGCCGCGCTGCAACGCCTGGAGGGGCGGGGCGCCATGGCGATGGCCGGCCTGCCGTTCGAGGAGGCCCGGCGCCGGCTGGCGGGGGTGCCCGGTGTCGAGGCGGCGATCGCGGCGGACCCGGGCGCGACGGTCGTCTCCGGCGACCGGGAGGCCGTCGGCCGGATCGCGGCCGAGTGGGAGGAGGCGGGGATCTGGACCCGGGCCGTCGACTCCGACGTGGCCTTCCACAGCCGGCACGTGGACGAGGTGGCCGGCGAGGTCGGGGCCGCCGCGCACCGGCTCGTCCCGCGCCCGCCGGCCGTCCCCCTCTACACCACCGCGCTGGACGACCCCCGGTCGGACGCCGCCCGTGACGGGGCCTACTGGGTGGCGAACCTGCGCCGCCCGGTGCGGTTCGACCGGGCGGTCGGGGCGGCGCTGGAGGACGGCCACCGGCTGTTCCTGGAGCTCTCCTCGCACCCTGTGGTGGCCCACTCGATCCGTGAAACGTTTCTGCACGCCGGTATCGACGACTCTGTCGTCACCGGCACCCTCCGCAGGGGTGCCGGCGACGTCGCGACCCTGCTGGGCGCGCTGGCCGAACTCCACTGCCACGGCGCGGCCGTCGACTGGACGCGCGACCACGGCGCCGGGGACGTCCTCCCGCTGCCCGCCACCGTCTGGCAGCACCGCCCGTACTGGATCTTCCCGGAGGAGGGCGGGAACGCGGGTCCCGGCGGCGGGCACGACCCCGAGCGCCACAGCCTGCTCGGCGGCCGGATGAGCGTCAGCGGCTCGCCGGCCCGCCAGGTCTGGCAGACCCGCCTCGACATGGCCACCCGGCCGTACCCGCAGAGCCACGGCCTCGTCGGCGTGGAGGTCACCCCGGCGGCCTCCATCATCAACACCTTCGCCGAGGCCTCCGGCGACGACGGGCCGGCCGCGCTGACCGGCATCGTGCTCCGCACGCCGCTCGCCGTCGAGCCGCCCCGCGTGGTGCAGGTGGTCCGCGAGGGCAGGTCGCTCGCGCTCGCCACCCGCATCGCCGACGACGGCGCGGCGGACGACGGCGACGAGTGGATCACCCACACCACCGCCTCCCTCGACCCGGGCGCCCCGCCGCCGGCCGGCCGCGTCGACCTCACGGCGCTCCGCGCGCGCCTGCCCGAGGGCTCGCTGACCGGGGCCGACGAGATGTTCGCGCGCATGGGTGTGGAGGGCTACGCCTTCCCCTGGGACCTCGACGAGCTGCGCCACGACGAGCACGAGCAGCTCGCCGTCCTGACCATCGAGCCGGCGCCCGCCCGGCGGGCCGCCAGCTGGGCACACGTCGTCGACGGCGCGCTGACCATCAGCGCCATGGTGGTCGCCCCCGGTGACGCCTCCGTCCTGTGGATGTCCAGCTCCATCGAGCGGGTGGCCTGGCACGGCGAACCGCCCGCCAGGATCGTCGTGCACAGCTCGCGCTCGCCCCGTTCGCCGCACGACACGGTCGACGTCCGGGTCGCGGACGAGCACGGCGACGTCGTCTGCGAGGTCACCGGGCTGCGCTTCGCCGCCGTCGAGCACCTCGGCTCCGCCGTACTGCCCAGGGACCTGGTGCACGAGGTGGTCTGGAGGCCGCTGACCGGTGAGGACAGTGGTGACGCCTCCGGAGCCGGGGCCGCTGCCGCCGTCGTGGAGCGCGTCCTCCTCGTCGGCGACGCGGCGGAGACCGCGCCGCCGGCGGAGGTGCTCGAGGCCGCCGGGGTGCCCTGCGTCCGTACGGGCGCCGAGCCGGACACCGGGCTGCGGCCGGAGCTGCTCGACCGCCCCGGCGCGATCCTCGTCGTCCCCGCGCCGCCCCGGCCCGGCGAACCGCTGGACGAGGCGGCCCAGCGGGCGTCCTGGGAGCTGATCCGTGTCGTGCAACGCGTCGCCGAGATCCAGGCCAACGCCGGCGGCGGGCTCGCCCCGCAGCGGGTGTGGTGCCTGACCCGAGGCGTCCGCGCGGCCCGCGAGGAGCGGTCCGTCGCGCACGGACCGCTGTGGGGCGCCTCCCGCATCATCGCGGGCGACCACCCCGAACTGTGGGGCGGTGCCGTCGACCTGCCCGGCGACGGGCTCGACGAGTCCACCGGGCACCGGCTGCTGGAGGTCCTGCGCGGCGCCGCGGGCCGGGAGGACGTCGTCGCGCTCGCCCCGGAAGGCCCGCTGGCCGCCCGGCTGACCCGGATCGAGCGCAGCGCCGACAAGCCGCCGCTGCGCTGCTCGCCCTCGGGCACCGTCCTGATCACGGGAGGGCTGGGGGCGCTCGGCCTGGAGGCCGCCCGGTGGCTGGCCGACCGGGGCGCTCGCCGGCTGCTGCTCGTCGGCCGGCGGGGACTGCCCGACCGCGCGGAGTGGGACGCCGTCCACGACCCGGAGACCCGGCGCCGTATCGACGGCGTGCTCGCCCTGGAGGCGCTGGGCGTGACGGTGACCGTGCTCGAACTCGACATCACCGACGCCCGGCAGGTGGCGGCGGCGCTGGCCCCGGGCGCGCTCGGGCTGCCGCCGGTGCGCGGGATCGTGCATGCCGCCGGCGTGGTGCGCAACGCCCTGGTCGACAAGGTCGAACCGGACGGGCTGCGCGAGGTGTTCGCCCCCAAGGCGGGCGGGGCGCTGGTGCTCCACCGGCTCTTCCCGCCCGGGAGCCTCGACTTCTTCGTGCTGTTCTCCTCGTGCGGCCAGTTCGCCCGGCTCTCCGGGCAGGCGGCCTACGCGGCGGCCAACTCCTTCCTGGACGCGCTGGCCGCGCACCGCAACGCCGCGGGGTACGGCGACACCGTCAGCCTCGGCTGGACGGCGTGGCGCGGCCTGGGCATGTCGGCGGACATCGACACCACCATGTTCGAGGCCAACTCCCGCGGCCTGGAGGCCGTCTCGGCGGCGGAGGCGCTGCGCGCGTGGGCCTTCGGCGACCGGTTCCGGTCCGACTACCAGGCCGTCCTGCGCGTCGTACCGACCCCCGCGCACACCCCGCGGCTGCCGATGTTCCGGGAGCTGGCCGTCTCCGACGGGACGGGGACGGCCACGGGCGGCGGCGGTCTCTTCGCCGCCGACCTCGCGGACCTCGCGGAGGAGGAGTCGCGCGCCCTCGTCACCGCCGACGTGCGCGAGCAGGTGGCGGCGGAGCTCAATCTCGACGTCGAGGCGGTCGAGGTGAAGCGGCCGCTGGTCGAGCTCGGCGTCGACTCCGTGATGACCGTCGCGCTCCGCGTGCGGTTGCAGCGCCGGTACGCGCTCGACCTGCCGCCGACGATCCTGTGGGCCAAGCCGACCGTGGCCACGCTGGCCGGCCACGTCCACGACAGCCTCCGCCCGGTCCCGGAACCGGAGGCGGAGGAAGCGGCGGGCCCCGGCGACCTGGCGGTCCCGGCCGGCGCCGGCCGCTGACGGCCCGGGCGCCCCGTTCCCGGCGGCGGGGCGCCCGTCCCGGCGGTCAGCCGGCGGTGGCGGAGGCGCCCGGCCCGGCGGCCAGCTCGATGACCGACACATGGCCGGCCGGGCGTACGGCGCGCACCGCGAGGCCCGCCCGCGCCGCGAGGGCGCGGAGCTCTCCGAGGCCGCGCTCCCGGCCGCCGTTGTAGGCGAGCATGCGCAGGTCCATCGCCGTGCTGGGCGACTCGCCGTCGGCGCCGAGGGCCTCGACGACGAGCACGACGCCCGTGGTGCCGGCCGCCTCGGCGCAGCGCCGCAGGATCGCCGTCGCGGGTTCGTCGCTCCAGTCGTGGAGGACGGCGGAGAGCACGTAGCCGCCCGCCCCGGCCGGCAGCGGGTCGAAGAAGCTGCCCTCGACGGCCCGGGCGCGCCCGGACAGCCCGTCCTCGGCGAACGCCCGCCGCGCCGAGTCGGCCGGACCCGGCAGGTCGACGACGGTGCCGCGCAGCCCGGGGTGGGCCGCCAGGAGCGCGCGGACGAGGCCGCCGCTGCCGCCGCCGACGTCGACGACCTCCTTGAGGGCCGCCCAGTCGTAGGCCTCGGCGACCCCGGCGTGGTCCAGCTCGATGTGATGCCCCATCAGCGCGTCGAAGGACGCCGAGAGCGCGGGGGCGCCGGCGAGGTCGTCCCAGAAGGGTGTGCCGTAGCGCACCGGATAGGCGGCCTCGCCGGTCCGTACGCTGTGGGCCAGCTCGACGAAGCTGAGGTCGCCCCGGCCGATCGCGCCGTCCATGTCCAGCCATCGGCGCCGGCTCGCCGGGTGGTCGTCGCGCAGCCGCTGCCCGTACTCCGTCACCCTGTAGTCGCCCGCGTCGTCCCTGCTGAGCAGACCGACCGTCACCAAGTGGCGCAGCAACCGCTCCAGCGCGTCGGGGTGGGTCCCGGTGGCCTCGGCGACCTCCCTGGCGGTACGCCGCCCGGAGGCGATGTGGTCGGCCACCCGGAGCGTGGCCGCCACCCGTACCGCCATCGGTGTGGCGAGGTCGGCCAGCGCCCTCAGGCCGGGCCGCCGCTCCCCGCCTCCCCCTCCGCTCCCCGCCGTCCGCCCGTCCTCCGTCATCCGCGCTCTCCCTTCGTCCGGTGCGAGGGTCCGCTGCGAGGGTAGGCCGACGGGGCCCCGGACATTTCTTCGTACATGCTGAAGAGGCCGCCCGGGTAGGGGAGTCGGGCGGGACGACCCCTCGGGGGCGCGGTCCGGGTGGGCCGGACGGGGCGTGTCATTCGGCCTAACGGGGGTGTTTGTCCCTAGAATCGTGGGATGTACATAGCCAGCACGTTCCCCGGAGGGGTGATCCGGTGAACCGGTCCGAGGCCACCGACGAGCAGTGGGAGGGACTGGCCGAGGTCGTCCCGCTGCGCGGGCACCAGACATGGCCGTCCTGGCCCGATCACCGGGCCCTTCCCGAGGAGAAGCCCAAGGAGAACCGCCGGCGGATGGTCGTGCTGCGCGTCCAGGTCTTCGCGGACGCGCGCGAGGTCGCCGAGCACCTGATCGCGCGGACCCCGGTGCTGCTGGACCTCACGAGCGCCGACTCCGACGTCGCCAAGCGCATCCTGGACTTCTCCAGCGGTGTCGTCTTCGGCCTGGGCAGCGGCATGCACCGGGTCGACACCAACGTCTTCCTGCTCGCGCCCGAAGGGACGGAGGTGGCCGCGGGATACCCCGATCGTAGGAAGAGTGATCAGCTGAAACGGTTCGGTTGACCGGGCGGCGCATACGGTCGCCGGCATGGACGCCGCCACCCGACCCCAGCGCCCCACCGTGACCGAGCTGCGGCTCTCCGCCTTCAAGTCGCACCGCAACGCCGTCTTCCCGCTCGGTCCCATGACCCTCTTCCGGGGCGCGAGCGGGAGCGGCAAGTCCAGCGCCCTTCAGGCCTACGCGGCGCTCGCCCGGCTCGCGGGCGGCGACAGCCTCCACGAGGCACTGACCCCGGTGGCCGGCGGCGCCGCGGCCTGCGTCCCGCACACCGCGCGGCCCGACGCCCAGGGGCGGCGCGGGTTCCGCATCGGCTGCACCGTGGACGGGCCGGCCGGCCCGGTCCTGCTGGATGTCGCCGTGCAGGCCGAGCCCGAGCTGCGGGTCGTCGGCGAACGGCTGACCGGCTCGGGCCGCACGCTGCTGTCCACCGCGCTGCGCGACCCGGGCCGGCCCCGTGTCGAGGCCGCCTGGCACACCGCCGGCTCCGTGCCCGTCACCCGCGCCCCGCTGCCCGACGACCGCCTGGGCACCGCGCTGCTGCCGCTGCGGGTCGCCGGCAAGACGGCCGGGCAGCGCATGGTCCTCGACGCCGCCGAACAGGTCGTCGTCGCCCTGCGCTCGGTCTTCCCCTGTGATCCGCGCCCGGAGCTGATGCGGGGCCCGGCCGCCGTGCGCGACGGGCGGCTGCGCGGCGCGTGCGACAACGTCGCCGCGGTGCTGGGGCGCACCCGCGACGAGTGCGGCACCCGGCACTCCCTGCTGGTCGCGGCGGCCGAGGCGGGGTGCCGGGGGTCGGTGGAGGGGCTCGCCGTGCAGGGCCTGGAGGGCGGCCTGGTCCGGGCCGTGCTGGCGGGGCGGGCGGGCGCGGTGACGCCGCTGGAGCGGCTGGGCGACGGTGAGCTGCGCTATCTGGCCCTGTGCCTGGTGCTGCTGACGGGGCCCGGGGTGCTGGCGGTGGATCCCGCCGCCGAGGTGCTCCAGGCCCGGCAGGTGCTGACCGTCCTGGCCGACGGCCTCGACCGCTGCCTCGACGCGCGGCAGACACGGGAACTGCTGGGGCTCGCGTCACGGATGTGCGAGCGGGGGCACATCAGGCTGGTGGGTGCGGTGGGGCTGGAGGGAGGGGAAGCGGCCGGCGAGGCTAAAGGGGCGTCGGTGGTAGACCTGGGGGAGTGAGCGACGAGAACCTGGACATCGAGACCCTCCGGCGCCGGCTGGCCGACTTCGCGGCGGCGCGCGACTGGCGGCCCTTCCACACCCCCAAGAACCTCGCCAGCGCGCTCAGCGTGGAGGCGTCCGAACTGGTCGAGATCTTCCAGTGGCTGACCCCCGAGCAGTCGGACCGGGTGATGGCGGACGCGGAGACGGCGGCGCGGGTCGAGGACGAGGTCGCGGACGTGCTGGCCTATCTGCTCCAGTTCTGCGACGTGCTGGGGATCGACGTGCTGGCCGCGCTGTCGGCGAAGATCGACCGCAACGAGCGGCGGTTCCCGCTGCCGGGCGGGCCGGAGCGGGGCACCGATGGGGAAGATCGTCACTCTCCGGAGTGATTGAGTTGTCCACAGCGCGTTTGGTATCCACAGATTTCTGAATTCCCCTGGCGTTTCCGGCGGTTAGTCATCACTCTGGGTAGTGCGAGTGGGTGGAGCGGGAAGCATGGGGGAACGGCCATGGACGCAGCGCGGCTGATCGAGATCACGAGGCACGCGTTGGGGCGGGCAAGGGGGATGCCGGACATCGTCGCCGAGGTGCGCCAGGCGCAGGCGCTGGCGGAGGCCGTCGGCGCCCGGCTCGCGTCCCTGGGACCGTACGAGGCCCGTGCGGCGGCCCGGGCCCTGAGCGAGGCCGGGGGGCGGGCCGCCGGCGCGCTGCGCTGGCTCGTGCCGCACGCCGGGGGGTTACGGGCCGCGCAGCTCAGCGAACTGCGCGACCCCTGGGCGGCGTTGACGGCCCTCGGCGAGCTCCTCGGCGAGGTGGGCATAGCCCTGGTGGGCGTCGCCTGCGTCTGCGAGGAGGACACCGTGTACTGGCTGTGCATCGAGGCGATCGACGCCGCCGACGAGACGAGCGACCGCGTCGGCGGCCTCCTCAGACGGCTCGCCCTGCGGGAGCGGGGAGGTGCCGCGTGAGCCGCTCGGTCCCGTCAGTCCGTGCCGGTGCCGTCCTGGGCCGGGGGCAGGCCGGCGGTCTGCTGGCCCGACTGCTGAAGGTCGGCGTCGAGCTGTGTCAGATCGGCGTTCAGCGCCGCCATCAGCTCCTCCATCTGCTGCAGCAGGCCCTTGGGCGCGCCCTGCCGCGGGGAAGCGGCCCGGCCGGGCACTGCCTCTTCGGGCGCGGCTTCCTGAGTCATGGTGGCCTCCTCGGCCCTCGCCCTCCCGGTCCGGGCGGGCGGCTTCGCGATCGTCGCCTCCGGCCTCGAACACCGGTGCGTGGGCCGGGCGGTCCGGCTCCGCCCGAGCCAACGATCACCGGGCGTGCCGGACACTGGCATCCACTCCCCGGCCCCGCCCGGGCGGGGGAATTCACCCGGCCGGAGTGAGTCGGGATGCCGGGGTCGCCGCGGGTTGACGGGTGTTCGAGCGGGCGTGACGGACGTGGAGGATGGAGGTGGTCCGGCAGGCCGGAGGACCGGGCCGGAGTACCCCGGAGTACCGAGGAGGAGCCCCGCCATGTCAGCCCCCGCCGTCCCGCTCGCCACCGCCCTCGCGCGCGGCCCGCTCGTCCTCGACGGCGGGCTGTCCAACCAGCTCGCGGCGCAGGGCTGCGATCTGTCCGACGCCTTGTGGTCGGCCCGCCTGCTGGCCGACGCGCCCGAGCAGATCGAGGCGGCCCACGCGGCCTACGTCCGGGCCGGCGCGCGGGTCCTCATCACCGCGAGCTATCAGGCAACGTTCGAGGGCTTCGCCCGGCGCGGCATGGGGCGCGAGGAGACGGAGGGGCTGCTGCGGCGCAGCGTGGAGCTGGCCCGCGCGGCGGCGGCCGGGGCCGAGCGCCCGGTGTGGGTGGCCGCGTCCGTCGGCCCCTACGGCGCGATGCTCGCGGACGGCAGCGAGTACCGCGGCCGGTACGGGCTGAGCGTGGCGGAGCTGGAGCGGTTCCACCGCCCCCGGATCGAGGCGCTGGCCGCCGCCGGCCCGGATGTGCTCGCCCTGGAGACGGTGCCCGACGTGGACGAGGCCCGTGCCCTGCTCGCGGCGGCGCGTGGTTGCGGGGTGCCCGTCTGGCTGTCGTACAACGCGGCGGGCGGCCGGACGCGGGCGGGCCGGCCGCTGGCCGAGGCCTTCGCCCTGGCCGCCGCCGACGAGCAGGTCGTCGCGGTGGGGGTCAACTGCTGCGAGCCGGCCGACGTGGACCACGCCGTCGCCCTGGCCGCGCGCGTCACCGGCAAGCCGGTCGTCGTCTATCCCAACAGCGGCGAGGGGTGGGACGCGGCGGCCCGCGGGTGGCGGGGCCGGCCCACGTTCGACCCCGGCCGGGCCCGGGCCTGGTGCGACGCCGGCGCCCGCCTGGTCGGCGGCTGCTGCCGCGTCGGCCCGGACGCGATCGCGCGGCTGGCGGAGGTGGTGGAGGGCGAGAGGGCGGACGACGGAGTGGGCGAGGGGGTGGAGGACGGGGAAAAGCGATAGGAAGCGGGCCGCCGGGCCGGGGATAATCGGCCGTGTGTTCCTGACGATCAGTACGTCCGGCGTCGCCGGGCGCCCCGCGACCGACCTCGGCTTCCTCCTGCACAAGCATCCGGAGAAGGCGCAGCGGTTCTCCACCTCCTACGGCACGGCCCATGTGCTCTACCCGGAGGCGAGCGAGGAGCGGTGCACGGCGGCCCTGCTGCTGGAGGTCGACCCCGTGGCGCTGGTGCGCCGGGGGAAGGACCGGGGGCGCGGCGGCACACCGGACTCCGCCCTGGCCCAGTACGTCAACGACCGCCCGTACGCCGCCTCCTCACTGCTGGCCGTGGCCATCGGCGGGGTCTTCTCCAGCGCGCTGAAGGGCCGGTGCGAGGCCCGGCCGGAGCTGCCGGAGCTCGCCCTGCCGCTGCGCGTCGAGGTTCCGGTGCTGCCGGCGCGGGGCGGAGCCGCCCTGGTGGAGCGGCTGTTCGCGCCGCTGGGCTGGACGGTGACGGCCCGGCCGGTGGCGCTGGACGAGCGGTTCCCCGAGTGGGGCGACTCGCGGTATGTCTCGCTGACGCTCGACGGCGAGCTGCGGCTGGCCGACGCCCTGCGGCACCTGTACGTCCTGCTGCCCGTGCTCGACGACGCCAAGCACTACTGGGTCACGCCCGACGAGGTCGAGAAGCTGCTGCGGGCCGGCGAGGGCTGGCTGGAGGGCCACCCGGAGCAGCGCCTGATCGCCGGCCGCTACCTCGCCCGCGACCGGGGCCTGACCCGCGACGCGCTCGACCGGCTGGCCCTCGCCCGCCTCGCCGAGTCCGACGACACCGAGGCCGAGGAGCTCGACAACGCCGTGGACGAGCGCGAGGACACCGCCGAGCGGCCCGTGCCGCTGGCCGTCCAGCGCCGCCTGGCGATCCTGGGCGTCCTGCGCCGGTCCGGGGCCGCCCGCGTGCTCGACCTCGGCTGCGGCCAGGGGCAGCTGGTGGGCGAGCTGCTCAAGGACACGCGCTTCACCGAGGTCGTCGGCGTCGACGTGTCGGCGCGGGCTCTGCGCGAGGCCGCGCGCCGGCTGCGGCTGGAGCGGATGACCGAGCGCCAGGCCGCCCGCGTGGCCCTGCTCCAGGGCTCCCTCGCGTACACCGACCGCCGCCTGGCGGGGTACGACGCCGCCGTGCTCAGCGAGGTCGTCGAGCATGTGGACCCGCCGCGGCTGCCCGCCCTGGAGCACGCGGTCTTCGCCGCGGCCCGGCCGGGCACGGTCGTGGTGACCACCCCCAACGCGGAGTACAACGTCCGCTGGGAGTCGCTGCCCCCCGGCCGGGTCCGCCATGGCGACCACCGCTTCGAGTGGACCCGGGAGGAGTTCCGCGCCTGGGCCGCCAAGGTCGCCGAGCAGCACTGGTACGAGGTCGGCTTCGTGCCCGTGGGACCCGACGACCCCGAGGTGGGCCCGCCGACCCAGATGGCCGTCTTCCGCAAGCTCGACTCCGACCCCCGGCGCCGGACCACCACCACGACCACCACGGACGAGACCCCGAACGAGACCACGAAGGAGGCGCAGGCCGCATGACCGCCACCGGCAGCACCACCGCGTGCACGCCCCTCGCCGTGCCCGACCTGTGCCTCGTGGTCCTCGTCGGCGCCACCGGCTCCGGCAAGTCCACCTTCGCCGCACGCCACTTCAAGCCGACCGAGACCGTCTCCTCCGACGTCTGCCGGGCCCTGGTCAGCGACGACGAGAACGACCAGGCGGCCAGTAAGGACGCCTTCGAGGTCCTCCACTACATCGTCGGCAAGCGGCTGGCGGCGGGCCGACTGACGGTCGTCGACGCCACCAACGTCCAGCCCGAGGCCCGCAAGGAGCTCGTCGCGCTGGCCCGCGAGTACGACGTGCTGCCCGTCGCCGTCGTCCTGGACGTCCCCGAGGACGTCTGCGCCGAGCGCAACGCCTCCCGTCCCGAGCGGGCCGGTGTCGCCCGCCGCGTGATCCAGCGCCACCAGCGCGAACTGCGCCGCTCCCTCAAGAACCTGGAGCGCGAGGGCTTCCGCACGGTGCATGTCCTGCGCGGCACCGCCCAGGTGGAGGCCGTGGAGATCGTACGCGAGCGCCGGTACAACGACCTGCGCCACCTTAGGGGCCCCTTCGACATCATCGGCGACATCCACGGCTGCCGCTCGGAGCTGGAGAGCCTCCTCACCGCGCTCGGCTACGTCCTCGTCCGCGACGCGGCCGGCCGGCCCGTCGACGCCACGCACCCCGAAGGCCGCACCGTCGTCCTCGTCGGCGACCTCGTCGACCGCGGCCCCGACAGCCCCGGCGTGCTGCGCCTGGCCATGGGCATGGTCGCCGCCGGGCACGCCCTGTGCGTCCCCGGCAACCACGAGCACAAGCTCTCCCGCCACCTCGCCGGTCACCAGGTCACCATGGCGCACGGCATCGTCGAGACCGTCGAACAGCTGGAGCGCGAGGACCCGGAGTTCCGCGAGCGGACGCGCGAGTTCATCCGCTCGCTGGTCAGCCACTACGTCCTCGACGGCGGGAAGCTGGTCGTCTGCCACGCCGGTCTGCCCGAGAAGTACCACGGCCGCAACTCCGGCCGGGTCCGCTCGCACGCGCTCTTCGGCGACACGACCGGCGAGACCGACGAGTTCGGTCTGCCGGTGCGCTACCCGTGGGCGGAGGACTACCGGGGCCGCGCCGCCGTGGTCTACGGCCACACCCCCACCCCGACGGCCACCTGGCTGAACAACACCATCTGCCTGGACACCGGCGCCGTCTTCGGCGGCAAGCTGACGGCCCTGCGCTGGCCCGAGCGCGAGCTGGTGGACGTTCCGGCCGAGCGCGTCTGGTACGAGCCCACGCGGCCGCTGGCCTCCGAGGCGCCCGGCGGCGCCGACGGCCGCCCGCTCGACCTGACGGACGTCACCGGCCGCCGGGTCGTGGAGACCCGCCACCTGGGCCGGGTCGCGGTCAAGGAGGAGAACGCCGCCGCGGCCCTGGAGGTCATGAGCCGCTTCGCCGCCGACCCCCGGCAGATCGTCTACCTCCCGCCGACCATGGCCCCCTGCGCCACCTCCGCCGAGGAGGGCTACCTGGAGCACCCGGCCGAGGCCTTCGCCGCCTACCGGGCGGACGGCGTGCGCCGGGTGATCTGCGAGGAGAAGCACATGGGCTCCCGCGCGGTGGTCCTCGTCTGCCGGGACGCCGACGTCGCCCGCGCGCGCTTCGCGGTCGCCGACGGCGCGCCCGGCGCGGTGTACACCCGGACGGGACGGCCGTTCTTCGACGACGCCGACCTGACCGCGCGGGTCCTCGGGCGGCTGGGCCGGGCCGTCGGCGAGGCCGGGCTGTGGGAGGAGTTCGGCACGGACTGGCTGTTGCTGGACGCCGAGCTGATGCCGTGGTCGCTGAAGGCGGCCGGGCTGCTGCGGGAGCAGTACGCGGCCGTCGGCGCCGCCTCCCGTACGGCCTTCCCGGCGGCCCTCGCGGCGCTGGAGTCCGCCGCGGCCCGCGGTGTGGACGTCTCCGCCCTGCTCGCCCGGCAGCGCGAGCGCGCCGCCGACGCGGAGGCCTTCACCGAGGCGTACGGCCGGTACTGCTGGCCCGTCGGCGAGGGCGCCGAGGGCGCCGAGGGTGGTGAGAGCGACCCGGTGGCCGGGGTGCGGCTCGCCCCGTTCCAGATCCTGGCCGTCCAGGGGCGCAGCCTCGCCGCGCTCCCGCACGACGAGCAGCTGGCCCTGATCGACCGCGTGGTCGCGGCGGACGGCGGCGGCTCGGGCCTGCTCGCCCCCACCCGGCGCCTGGTCGTCGACACCGGGGACGAGGCCTCCGTCGCCGAGGGCGTCCGGTGGTGGCTGGAGCTGACCGGGGAGGGCGGCGAGGGCATGGTCGTCAAGCCGCTCGCGGCCCTGGTCCGCAGGCCCGACGGCCGGCTCGTCCAGCCGGGCGTCAAGTGCCGCGGCCGGGAGTATCTGCGCGTGGTCTACGGCCCGGAGTACACCCGCCCGGACAACCTCGCCCGGCTGCGGGTGCGCCACCTCGGCCACAAGCGCTCCCTCGCCCTGCGCGAGTACGCGCTCGGCCTGGAGGCCCTGGACCGGCTGGCGGAGGGCGAGCCGCTGTGGCGCGTCCACGAGGCCGTCTTCGCGACCCTGGCCCTGGAGTCCGAGCCGGTCGACCCGCGGCTGTAGGGCTGTCGGGTGGTGCCGGCGGGGCCGTCCGGCCCCTCCGGCACCACCGTCCGGCACTCCGTGCCGCGCGTGCCGAGTGATCACGGCACGTTCAGGTGAGGATGGGGGGATGGGATTCCATGTCGATTCCGAGGCCGGGCGGCTGCGCCGTGTCATCCTCCACCGCCCCGACCTGGAGCTGAAGCGGCTCACACCGTCCAACAAGGACGCTCTGCTCTTCGACGACGTGCTGTGGGTGCGCCGCGCCCGCGCCGAGCACGACGGGTTCGCCGACGTGCTGCGCGAGCGCGGTGTGGAGGTGCACCTCTTCCAGGACCTGCTGGAGGAGAGCCTCCGGGTGCCGGCCGCGCGGGCGCTGGTGCTTGACCGGGTGTTCGACGAGAAGGAGTACGGGCCGCTGGCCACCGGCCATCTGAGAGCCGCGTTCGACCGGATGCCGGTGCCGGAGCTGGCCTCCCTGCTGGTCGGCGGTATGACGAAGCGCGAGTTCCTGGCGGGGTACGCGGAGCCGGTCTCGGTCCGCTTCCACGTCATGGACCTGGACGACTTCCTGATCAAGCCGCTGCCCAACCACCTCTTCACCCGGGACACCTCCGCCTGGATCTACGACGGGGTGAGCGTCAACGCGATGCGCTGGCCCGCCCGTTGGCACGAGACGGTGCACTACGAGGCCGTCTACCGGCACCACCCGATGTTCGCGCAGGGCGGCTTCCACTTCTGGAGCGAGGGGCAGGCGGCCTATCCCTCGACGATCGAGGGCGGCGACGTGCTGGTCATCGGCCGGGGCGCGGTGCTGATCGGGATGAGCGAGCGCACCACCCCGCAGGCCGTGGAGATGCTGGCGCGCGGGCTGTTCGCCGCCGGCTCCGCCCGGACGATCGTGGCGCTGGACATGCCCAAGGGCCGGGCGTTCATGCACCTGGACACCGTCATGACGATGGTCGACGGCGACACCTTCACCCAGTACGCGGGCCTGGGCATGCTCCGCTCGTACACCATCGAGCCCGGGACCGGTGAGGGCGAGGGCGGAGGCGAGCTCAAGGTCACCGACCATCCGCCGGAGCACATGCACCGGGCGATCGCCGCCGCGCTGGGCCTGGACTCGATCAGGGTGCTGACCGCCCGGCAGGACGTCCACGCGGCCGAGCGCGAGCAGTGGGACGACGGGTGCAACGTGCTGGCGATAGAGCCGGGCGTGGTGGTCGCGTACGAGCGGAACGCGACGACGAATACTTTCCTCCGTAAGCACGGGATCGAGGTCATCACCATTCCGGGCAGCGAGCTGGGGCGCGGCAGGGGCGGGCCGCGCTGCATGAGCTGTCCGGTCGAGCGGGACCCCGTACCAGGTGCCTAGCCACAAGGAGGGTCCGCATAATAATGTTGATTAACGTATATAGTTGCAGCTGTCCCGCAGTGTTGACGACGTAGGAGCCCCCCATGGCGACGGACCTCACAGGCCGCCACTTCCTCAAGGAGACGGATCTCACCGCCGAGGAGTTCCGCGGGCTGGTCGAACTGGCCGCCGAGCTGAAGGCCGCCAAGCGTACGGGTGTCGAGGAGCCCCGGCTGCGGGGGCGCCACATCGCGCTCGTCTTCGAGAAGACCTCCACCCGCACCCGCTGCGCCTTCGAGGTCGCCGCGGCCGACCAGGGCGCCCGGACGACCTACCTCGACCCCGCCGGCTCCCAGGTCGGTCACAAGGAGTCGGTCCGCGACACCGCCCGGGTGCTCGGCCGGATGTTCGATGCCATCCAGTACCGCGGCCATGGCCAGCACATCGTCGAGGAGCTCGCCGCCTACGCCGACGTGCCCGTCTACAACGGCCTGACCGACGAGTGGCACCCCACCCAGATGCTGGCCGACGTGCTCACCATGACCGAGCACACCTCCAAGCCGCTGGAGAAGGTCGCCTACGCCTATCTGGGCGACGCCCGGTACAACATGGGCAACTCCTACCTGATCACCGGCGCCCTCCTCGGCATGGACGTGCGCATCGTGGCCCCCGAGGAGCTCTGGCCGGCGGCCGAGGTGATCGAACGGGCCAAGCGGCTCGCCGAGGACAGCGGCGCCCGGATCACCCTCACCGCCGACGTGACCGAGGGCGTGCGCGGCGCGGACTTCGTCGCCACGGACGTCTGGGTGTCGATGGGGGAGCCCAAGGAGGTCTGGGACGCCCGTATCGCCCTGCTCTCCCCCTACGCCGTGACCATGGACGTGCTGCGCGCCACCGGCAACCCCGCCGTGAAATTCCTCCACTGCCTGCCGGCCTTCCACGACCTGGGCACCACGGTCGCCCGGGAGATCTACGAGCGCCACGGCCTGACCTCGCTGGAGGTCACCGACGAGGTCTTCGAGTCGGCGCACTCCGTCGTCTTCGACGAGGCCGAGAACCGGATGCACACCATCAAGGCCGTGCTGGTGGCGACCCTGGCGGGCTGGGGCCGGCAGTAGCGGCGACGCCCCCGGCGACGCCCCCGGCGACGCCCCGGCGACCACCGGCGGCGAAGGGGCGGCGGGCTCACGGCCCGCCGCCCCTTCGCCGTGCCGAGGGAAGATGCCGGTATCGCGATGCCGGTATCGCGTACTCGTGACGACAGTCACGCAACGGTGATAGCTTCACGGGGCAGGCACCAGACCCTCCCGCCGTAGGAGGCCGTGCTCCATGAGTCCCTTCACCGGCTCCGCGAACCGCACCGAGACCTGGCGGCACCTGCGCCTGACCCTCGACTCCGGCGTCGCCACCGTCACCCTCGACCGCCCCGGCAAGCTCAACGCCCTCACCTTCGGCGCCTACGCCGACCTGCGCGACCTGCTGCCCGAGCTGGCCCGCGACGGCTCCGTACGGGCCCTGGTGCTCGGCGGCGAGGGCCGCGGCTTCTGCTCCGGCGGCGACGTCGACGAGATCATCGGCGCCACCCTGGCCATGGACACCGGCCGGTTGCTGGACTTCAACCGCATGACCGGCCAGGTGGTCCGCGCGCTCCGCGAGTGCCCGTTCCCCGTGATCGCCGCCGTACACGGGGTCGCGGCGGGCGCCGGCGCCGTCCTCGCGCTCGCCGCCGACTTCCGCGTCGCCGACCCCACCGCGCGCTTCGCCTTCCTCTTCACCCGGGTCGGCCTGTCCGGCGGCGACATGGGCGCCGCCTACCTCCTGCCGCGCGTCGTCGGCCTCGGGCACGCCACCCGGCTGCTCATGCTCGGCGATCCCGTCCCCGCGGCCGAGGCCGAACGCATCGGCCTGATCAGCCGGTTGACCGAGGAGGGCGGAGCGCCGGCCGCCGCGAGCGAGCTCGCCCGCCGGCTCGCCGACGGCCCGGCGCTCGCCCACGCCCAGACCAAGGCCCTGCTCACCGCCGAGCTCGACATGCCGCTCGCGGCGGCCGTCGAACTCGACGCCGCCACCCAGGCCCTGCTCATGAACAGCGCCGACTACGCCGAGTTCCACGCGGCCTTCACCGCCCGGCGGCCCCCCAGGTGGCAGGGACGATGACCGCAGCCGCCCCCGCCCCCGCCACCACGCTCCGCCGGGTCGCCGTCATCGGCGGCGGCCCCGGCGGCCTCTACGCCGCCGCGCTCCTCAAACGCCACGACCCCGCCCGCGAGGTCACCCTCTGGGAGCGCAACGCCCCCGACGACACCTTCGGTTTCGGCGTCGTCCTCTCCGACGAGACCCTCGGCGGCATCGCGACGGCCGACCCCGAGGTCCACGCCGCGCTGCGGCGCGAGCTGGTCCGCTGGGACGACATCGACGTCGTCCACCGCGGCACCACCCTGCGCTCCGGCGGCCACGGCTTCGCCGCCCTCGGCCGCCACCGGCTCCTCGCCCTCCTCCACGAACGCTGCCGCTCCCTCGGCGTCCGGCTCCGCTTCCGTACGGAGGCACCGCCCGCCGCCGAACTCGCCGGCGCCCACGACCTCGTCGTCGCCGCCGACGGCGTGCACAGCCGCACCCGCGACGGCCATCGCGACGCCTTCCGGCCCGTCCTCACCACCCACCGCTGCCGTTACATCTGGCTCGCCGCCGACCTCCCCCTCGACGCCTTCCGCTTCGAGATCGCCGAGACCGAGCACGGCGTGATGCAGCTGCACGCCTACCCCTACGGGGCCGGCGCGTGCACCGTCATCGTCGAGATGCGCGAGGACGTGTGGCGCCGCGCCGGCTTCGACCGCGGCGGCGAGAAGGAGACCGCCGAGCGGTGCGCGAAATACTTCGGCGACTTCCTCGACGGCCACCCGCTGCGCTCCAACCGCTCGGCGTGGACCGCGTTCCGTACCGTCGTCAACGAACGCTGGTCGCACGGGACCACGGTGCTCCTCGGCGACGCCGCGCACACCGCGCACTTCTCCATCGGCTCGGGCACCAAGCTCGCCGTCGAGGACGCCCTCGCCCTGGCCGACTGCCTGCGCGACGACCCGGACCTGCCCCGCGCCCTGCGTACCTACGAGGAGCTGCGCCGCCCGGTCGTCGAGTCCACCCAGCGGGCGGCCCGCGCCAGCCTGGAGTGGTTCGAGGGCCTGGCGGGCCACGTCGACCGCCCGCCGTACCGTTTCGCCTTCGACCTGCTCACCCGCAGCCGCCGCGTCACCCACGACAACCTCCGCCTGCGCGACGCCGGCTTCGTCGCCGCCGTCGAGGCCGAGGCGGGCGTCCCACCCGGCACGCCCCCCATGTTCACCCCCTTCCGGCTGCGCGGCCTGACCCTGCGCAACCGCGTCGTGGTCTCCCCGATGGACATGTACGCCGCCACCGACGGCACCCCCGGCGACTTCCACCTCGTCCACCTCGGCGCCCGCGCCCTCGGCGGCGCCGGGCTCGTGATGACCGAGATGGTCTGCGTCAGCGACCGGGGCCGCATCACCCCCGGCTGCGCCGGCCTGTACGCGCCCGGTCACGAGGAGGCCTGGCGCCGGATCACCGGCTTCGTCCACGAACGGGCCCCCGGCACCGCCATCGGCGTCCAGCTCGGCCACTCCGGCCGCAAGGGCTCCACCCGCCTCATGTGGGAGGGCATCGACCAGCCGCTGCCCGACGGCAACTGGCCCCTGGTCGCCGCCTCACCCCTGCCCTACCTGCCCGGCGTCAGCCAGACGCCAAAGGCCCTGAACGCCGCCGGGCTCGCCGCGATCCGCGACGACTTCACCCGCTCCGCCGAGGCCGCCGACCGCGCCGGCTTCGACCTCCTCGAACTGCACTGCGCGCACGGCTACCTGCTCTCCGGCTTCCTGTCGCCGCTCACCAACCACCGCGACGACGCCTACGGCGGCGACCTGGCCGGCCGCCTGCGCTACCCCCTGGAGGTCTTCGACGCCGTCCGCGCCGTCTGGCCCGCCCACAAGCCGATGACCGTACGCATCTCCGCCACCGACTGGGCGGACGGCGGCAACGGCGCCGACGAGGCCGTCGTCGTCGCGCGCGCCTTCGCCGAGCACGGCGCCGACGCCGTCGACGTGTCCACCGGCCAGGTCGTCCCCCACGAGCGGCCCGCCTACGGACGCTCGTACCAGGTGCCGTTCGCCGACCGCATCCGGCACGAGGTGGGCGTCCCCGTCATCGCCGTCGGCGCCATCTCCTCGTGGGACGACGTCAACTCGCTGATCCTGGCGGGCCGTACCGACCTGTGCGCCCTGGCCCGCCCGCACCTCTACGACCCGAACTGGACCCTCCACGCGGCCGCCGACCAGGGCTACACCGGCCCCGGCGCGCCCTGGCCCGCGCCCTACCGCGCGGGCAGCCGCAAACCGCCGACGGGCCGCAGTGTTTAGGTCCCGCCCGGGATCAGACCAGCTCCGTCGCCACGAAGCGTGCCCCGGCGTCGCGCAGCCGGGTGTGGAGGGCGGTGAAGACCCGGGCCGCCCGCCCGCCCGGCCAGTCGGCCGGAAGCAGTGCCGCCGGCAGGCCCGGGTCGGCGTACGGCAGGCGCCGCCAGGAGTCCAGGGCCAGCAGGTAGTCGCGGTAGGCGGCCTCGGCCGGTACGGGCCGGCGGCGTGACCAGCGGTGGAGGACGGGTTCGTGGGTGTCGAGGAACGCCCGGTGCTGGCGGGCCAGCGCGTCCAGGTCCCACCAGCGGGCCACGGCCTCGGCGGTGGGCTCGAAGCCCAGGTGGGAGCCCTTGAACAGGTCGACGTAGGAGACCAGGTGGAGGCGTTCCAGGGTGTGCCGGGTCTCCTCCTGCACATGCGCCGGGGCGATCCACACGCCCGGCGCCGCCGTGCCGAAGCCCAGCCGGGACAGCCGTGAGCGGAGCAGGTGCCGCTTGTGCCGCTCGTGTTCGGGCACCGAGAAGACGGCCATCAGCCAGCCCTGGCCGGGCCGTGCCGTGGGGCGGCCGTAGATGCGCCGGTCGCCGTCGTCGAGCAGTTGCCGCGCGGCGTCCGACAGCCCGTAGCCCGCCGCCCCGTCCGCCGAGCGGCCGGCGACGAGCAGCCCGCGCCGCTTGAGCCGGGAGACGGCCGACCGCACCGACGGCGAGTCCACGCCCACCGCGCCCAGCAGCCGGATCAGGGCCGCGATCGGCACGGGCCCGGCGGGGGCCTCGGCACTCCCGCGTCCGTACGCGCCGTAGAAGGTGACGATGAGGGACCGAGGGGTGTGGAGCGGTTGCTGGTGGTCAGTCACGGGGAAACTGTAAAGCGCCCGTGCGCAGCCGGAATCGCTGCAGTTTGCCGGTGGGCGTGCGGGGGAGGGCGTCGAGGAACTCGATCTCGCGAGGGCACTTGTACGGCACGATCTCCTTTTTGGTGAACTCCCGCAGCGCCGCGACGGTTTCCTCGGTGCGCGGTACACCCGGCCGCAGCACCACGTGGGCGACGACGATCTGGCCGCGCCGGTCGTCCGGTCTTCCGGTGACGGCCGCCTCCACGACGTCGGGGTGGCGCAGGAGGGCCTCCTCGACCTCGGGTCCCGCGATGTTGTAGCCCGCCGAGACGATCATGTCGTCGGCGCGGGCCACGTAGCGGAAGTGGCCGTCCGGCTCGCGGACGTAGGTGTCGCCGGTGAGGTTCCAGCCGTCGCGCACGTACCGCCTCTGGCGCTCGTCGGCCAGGTAGCGGCAGCCGGTGGGGCCGCGTACGGCGAGCAGCCCCGGCTCGCCGTCGGGCACGGGGTGCCCGGCCGCGTCCACGACGCGTGCCTCGTAGCCGGGGACGGGGAGCCCGGTGGTGCCGGGGCGTATGAGGTCGTCGGCGGCGGAGATGAAGATGTGCAGCATCTCGGTGGCCCCGATGCCGTTGATGACGCGCAGGCCGGTGGCGCGGTGCCAGTCGTGCCAGAGGTCGGCCGGCAGGTGCTCGCCCGCCGAGACGCAGCGGCGCAGCGAGGAGACGTCGTACGCGCCGAGCCGGCCGAGCATGGCGCGGTAGGCGGTGGGGGCGGTGAACAGCACGCTGACGCGGTGGCGTTGGACGTCGGCGAGCAGGCGCTCGGGGCCGCCCCAGTCGGCGAGCAGGGTCTGGGCGCCCGCGCGGAGGGGGAAGACGACGAGGCCGCCGAGGCCGAAGGTGAAGCCGAGGGGCGGGCTGCCCGCGAAGACGTCGTCGGGCCGGGGGCGCAGTACGCGGGCGGAGAAGGTGTCGGCGATGGCGAGGACGTCGCGGTGGAAGTGGGCGCAGCCCTTGGGGCTGCCGGTGGTGCCGGAGGTGAAGGCGATGAGGGCGACGTCGTCGGCGGAAGTGTCGCACGCCACATAGGATGTGGGTTTATTTGCCGCCAGCCGCAGAAGGTCGTCGGGTCCCGTGCCGCCTCCCGCGCCGTCGTACAGCGCAATCCGTAAGTGTGGCACCTTCGCGGCGAGCAGGTCGTCGGCCGATCGGGTGTCGCACAGCGCGTACCGGACGCGTGCCAGGCGGCAGATGGTGGCGAGTTCGTGCCGGCGCTGGGCGGCGAGGACGGTCACGGCCACGGCCCCCGCCCTCATCACCGCGAGCCAGCAGGCCGCCAGCCAGGGGGTGGTGGGACCGCGCAGCAGCACGCGCTCGCCCGGTCGCACCCCCAGGTCCTCGGTGAGCACATGGGCGATCCGGGCGACATGGGCGGCGAGTTCGCCGTACGACCACACGAGCCCCGACGCGTCCCGCACCGCCGGCCGGTCCGGGCCCAGCCGGGCCACCGTCGCGTCCAGCAGCTCCGCACCGCAGTTGAGGCGGTCCGGATAGGACAGCGCGTCCGGCCCCGCGAGGTCGAAGCGGAGGTCCGGCCACTGCTCGGCGGGCGGGAGGTGGTCGCGGGCAAAGGTGTCGGCGTGAGCCGACGGGTTGAGCTCCATCGCGGATGCGCCCCCTCGCGCCGAGAAGAAGATGGAGGTGAACGGGGGTCTTGCCAGCGATACGAATCCGCTGTCAGCGTAGCGAGTTGGTGACGGCAGTCAACAGAGCGCGATAACTCTCCGCGTCGCTGCGGCGGACAGAAGGGTGGACCCGGTGACCACTCCGTTCACACTGGACAAGGCGCGACGGGCGTGGTGCGACGAGCTCCGCGCGCTCGCCGCCGAGCGCCTGCGCCCTCTGGCGGCGCAGGGCGACCCCGGCCGCGTCAACCGCCCGCTCGTCGTGGCGCTCGGCGAACTCGGCCTGATCGGCCGGGTGTTGCCGGGCGAGGGCCCCACGAGCGCCATGGACCTGTGCCTGCTGCGCGAGTCGCTCGCCCAGGAGTGCACCGAGGCCGAGACCGCCCTCGCCCTCCAGGGGCTGGGAGCCCACCCCGTCCTCAGCGCCGGCACCGAGGCCCAGCGCGCACGCTGGCTGCCCGGCGTCGTCGGCGGCCGGCTGATCGCCGCCTTCGCGCTGAGCGAGCCGGAGGCGGGCTCGGACGCGGCGGCGCTGCGACTGCGGGCGGAATCGGACGGAAAAGGGGACGGCTGGCGGCTCACCGGCGAGAAGTGCTGGATCTCCAACGCCCCCGAGGCCGACCTCTACACCGTCTTCGCCCGGACCGGCCCGGCCCCCGGCGCCGCCGGCATCACCGCCTTCCTCGTCCCCGGCGACCGCCCCGGCCTCACCGGCACCTCCCTGGAGATGCTGAGCCCCCACCCCGTCGGCACCCTCGCCTTCGACGGTGTCCCCGTCGGCCCGGACGACGTCCTCGGCGAGGTGGGCGGCGGCTTCGGCGTCGCCCTGCGTACCCTCGACCTCTTCCGCCCCAGCGTCGGTGCCTTCGCCGTCGGCATGGCCCGCGCCGCCCTGGCCGCGGCTCTGCTCCACGCGGATGAACGCCAGGCCTTCGGCGGCCCGCTGCGGAACCTCCAGGCCGTCTCCCACCAGCTCGCCGAGATGGCCACCCGCACCGAGGCCGCGGCCCTGCTCGTCCTCGCGGCCGCCGCGGCCCACGACGCGGGCGAGCCGGGCATCGCCCGCCGCGCGGCGATGGCCAAGCTCTTCGCGACCGAGACCGCGCAGTACGTCGTCGACGCCGCCGTGCAGATCCACGGCGCCCGCGCCCTGCGCCGCGGCCACCTCCTCGAACACCTCTACCGCGAGGTCCGGGCCCCGCGCGTCTACGAGGGCGCCACCGAGGTCCAGCGCGCCATCATCGCCAAGGAGCTCTACCGATGACCCTGCACCGCCACAATCCGCCCGAGCTCTCTCCGCCCACCGGCTTCAGCCACGCCGTCACGGCCACCGGCAGCCGCCTGGTCCTCCTCGCCGGCCAGACCGCGCTCGACGCGGACGGCGGGATCGTCCCCGGCGGCCTGCCCGAGCAGTTCGAGCGGGCCCTGGCCAACCTCCTGGCCGCCCTGCGCGCCGCCGGGGGCACCCCGGCCGACCTGGCCCGGGTCACCGTCTACGCCACCGACGTCGGCGCCTACCGCGCGCACGCCCGCGCGCTCGGCGCCGTCTGGCGCCGCCTCGCTGGGCGCGACTACCCCGCGATGGCGGTCGTCGGCACCACCCGGCTCTGGGACGAACAGGCACTGGTGGAGCTGGACGGGGTCGCCGTGCTGCCGTAGCCGCGGGCGGGATACGGTGGGAGGCCGGTCCGCGCGAGGAAAGGCAGGCGTGTCCGTGACCCCACGTCGGAGTGCGGATGCCGGCCCCGAGGACGGCACGTTCACCGAGCGCGCCCGCCGCCGGCAGATCGTCGAGTGCACGATCGACCTGATCGCGACCCGGGGCCACCCCGCGACGTCGCTCGCCGCGATCGCCGAGCGGGCCGGCATCTCGAAGGGCGCGGTCCTCTACCACTTCACGTCCAAGGACAACCTCACCCGCGCCACGCTGGACCATGTGCTGGAGCGGTTCTCCGCGTACGTGACCGAGCGCGTCGAGCGGGAGACGGACCCGGCGGCGGCGCTCGTCGCCTACGTCCGCGCGATGATCTCCTACCAGGGGGAGAACCCCCGGCACGTCCGCGTGATCACCGAGATGCTCCTCGACGACCACGGCGGCACCCGCCTCAAGACCCCGGGCTCCCACGACACCCACGACCGCTGGCAGAAGCTCGCCCGCCTGCTGGCCGAGGGCCAGGAGACGGGCGCCTTCCGCGCGTTGGACACCCGCACCACGGCCCTGGCCATCGGCGGGGCGATCGACAACGTGATCGCGTACTGGCTGGTCCACCCCGAGTACGACCTCGGAGCGGCGGCGGAGGAACTGGTGGCCTTCACGCTCCGCGCGATCGGCCGCGAGGGCTGAGGCCTCTCAGCCCCGGGCGAAGGCGGGGATCCGCTCCGGCCGCACCCCGATCCCGCCGAGGTAGCCGGTGGCGGTGCGCAGCGCCGGTACGCGCCGCAGCAGCCGGAACGGCAGCGGCAGCCGCCCGGGGTCGAGCGTCCCGGCGAGGGCCGGCCGCAGCAGCGCCTCGTGCTCGCTCCGCTGGGTCCGCTGCACCACGGCCACGGGCAGCTCGCGCCGGCGCTGTACGCGGGCGAGGTCGCGGACGGTCGCGGTCCCGTCCCGCAGGAGCGGCCCGGCGAGGAGGCGGGCGGTCGCCACGGCGTCCTGGACGGCGAGGTTGACGCCGACCCCGCCCGTCGGCGACATGATGTGCGCCGCGTCGCCGATGCACAGCAGCCCCGGCCGGTACCAGCGCCGCAGCCGCCCCATCGTCACCTCCAGCAGCTTCACGTCGTCCCAGGACCCGATGGCATCCGTCACCTCCTGCCCCCAGCCGAAGAGTTCGCCGATCCGCTCGCGGAACCACTCGATGCCCTGGGCGCGCAGCTCGTCGTCCGCGCCCTTCCTGATGAGGTAGGAGGTCTGGTAGTAGTCGCCGCGGTCCATGGTCACGGCGAACCGGTCACCGAGACTCCGCATGAAGACGCGGCCGTCCTTGGAACTGTCGTCCTGGGCCGGCACCCGGACGTTCCACACGTCCATGGGCACGTCGACGTACTCCGGCCGCATCCCGGCGGCCGCGCGCACGACGGAGCCCCGCCCGTCGCAGGCGACGACGAGCCCGGCGGCGATCTCCCCCCGCTTGCCGTCGGGCCCCTTGTACCGCACTCCCGTCACGCGTCCGCCGTCGGTCATCAGACCGGTGACGGCGGTGCGCATGCGCAGGTCGAAGGCGGGCTCCTCGGCCGCCGCGCCGGCCAGCAGGTCGAGGAAGTCCCACTGCGGGACCATGGCGATGTACTTGTGGCGCCCGGGTATCCGCCGCAGATCGGAGAGCGGCACCTCGATGTCGCCGATGTGCATGAGCACCTCCTCGAGCCGCCGCGCCGGCAGCCCGGCGAACCGCTCCCCGAGTCCGAGCTCGTCCAGCAGCCGCAGCGTGGAGGGGTGCACGGTGTCCCCCCGGAAGTCCCGCAGGAAGTCCCCGTGCTTCTCCAGCACGGTCACCCCGACCCCGCCCCGCGCCAGCAGCAACCCCAGCATCAGCCCGGCGGGCCCGCCCCCGACGATGCAACAGGTGGTGCGCTCCATGATGGTCCCCCTCCGTCGTCTGACCGAGCGGTCAGCATCCTGACCGAGCGGTCAGACTACAGCGAACCCGGCCGCAACGCATGAACGGCCCCTCCCGCAGCGGCGGAAGGGGCCGTTCACGACAGCCGCGGGAAGCAGCCGGACGACCTGTCAGATGTCCCGGAACGTCTCGATCTGGGCGCCGATCGAGTTGAGGCGCTCGGCCAGGTCCTCGTAGCCGCGGTTGATGACGTAGACGTTGCGGAGGACCGAGGTGCCCTCGGCGGCCATCATGGCGAGGAGGACGACCACGGCGGGGCGCAGGGCCGGGGGGCACATCATCTCGGCGGAGCGCCAGCGGGTGGGGCCCTCGACCAGGACGCGGTGGGGGTCGAGGAGCTTGACGTCCGCGCCGAGGCGATTGAGGTCGGTGAGGTAGATGGCGCGGTTGTCGTAGACCCAGTCGTGGATGAGGGTCTGGCCCTGGGCGAACGCGGCGATGGCCGCGAAGAAGGGCACGTTGTCGATGTTGAGGCCGGGGAACGGCATCGGGTGGATCTTGTCGATCGGCGCGCAGAGCTTGGAGGGGCGCACGGTCAGGTCGAGCAGGCGGGTGCGGCCGTTGTCGGCGCGGTACTCGGCGCTGCGCTCGTGGTCGAGGCCCATCTCCTCCAGGACGGCGAGCTCGATCTCCATGAACTCCACCGGGACCCGGCGGATCGTCAGCTCCGACTCCGTGACGACCGCGGCGGCCAGCAGGCTCATGGCCTCGACCGGGTCCTCGGACGGGGCGTAGTCCACGTCGCGGTCGATCCGGGCCACGCCGTGCACGGTGAGGGTGGTCGTGCCGATGCCCTCGACGCGTACGCCGAGCTCCTCCAGGAAGAAGCAGAGGTCCTGGACCATGTAGTTGGAGCTGGCGTTGCGGATGACCGTGACACCGGCGTGGCGGGCGGCGGCGAGCAGGGCGTTCTCGGTGACCGTGTCCCCGCGCTCGGTCAGGACGATGGCGCGGGTGGGGGAGACGGAACGATCCACCTGGGCGTGGTATGTGCCGTCGGTGGCCGTGATCTCCAGGCCGAAGTGGCGCAGTGCCGTCATGTGCGGCTGGACGGTCCGGGTGCCGAGGTCGCAGCCGCCGGCGTACGGGATCTTGAAGTGGTCCATGCGGTGGAGCAGCGGACCCAGGAACATGATGACGCTGCGGGTGCGGCGCGCCGCCTCGGTGTCCATCGCGGCCAGGTCGAGTTCGGCGGGCGGCACGATCTCGAGGTCGTTGCCGTCGTTGATCCAGCGGTGCCGGACGCCGATGCTGGCGAGCACCTCGAGGATGCGGTAGACCTCCTCGATCCGCGCGACCCTGCGCAGCGTCGTGCGGCCGGCGTTGAGGAGCGTGGCACACAGCAGCGCGACACAGGCGTTCTTGCTGGTCTTGACGTCGATCGCGCCGGACAGGCGGCGCCCGCCGACGACGCGCAGGTGCATGGGCCCGGCGTACCCGAGCGAGACGATCTCGCTGTCGAGCGCCTCCCCGATGCGGGCGATCATATCAAGACTGATGTTCTGATTTCCCCGCTCAATGCGGTTGACCGCGCTCTGGCTCGTCCCGAGAGCGTCCGCGAGCTGGGACTGTGTCCAGCCACGGTGCTGCCGGGCGTCACGGATGAGCTTGCCGATGCGGCCGAGGTACGCGTCTGTCATGGGATAGACGGTATCTCAGATATGAGATTCCTTCATCGCGCGCCATGGCCTCTCCACGTGCTCTTTCGCCTATCCGAACAATCGGATGGCGGCATGGACCTCAGAAGTCCGACGTGTCGAGCTCCAGGTCGAAGGGGGTGGGGAGAGGGAGTGGCGTGCCGAAGGGGTGGGGGCCGTCCGTGCTGGTGTAGCCGAGGCGACTCGGCTCACCGAAGAGCGTGCAGGTGCGTTCCTGGCGATCCACGAGCAGGTACAGGGGGGCGCCGAACTCGGCGTAGCGGCGGCGCTTCACCACCCGGTCGGTGTCGCCGTTGGAATCGGAGGTGACTTCGACGATCAAGAGGGTCTGGTCGGGGAGCAGGGCCCCCGCCCCCTTCGCCAAGTCCTTTGGAACGACGGCGACATCAGGGATGTACCAATTGGGGGTACCGGGCAGATCGAGATCGCCCGAACCCGTGATGCAGCTCAGCTTTCTCACCGTGGGTTCGATCTGCCGGCGGATCGAGTCGGCGGCCGATTCGTGACCCCAGCTCGGTGACATCATGGTGATAACCCCCTCCACGATCTGCACTCGATCCCCCTCGATGTGCTGGATCGCATACTTCAACGCCTTCTCGGGGTCGTCGGCTGCGTAGGTGTGAGGTTGCGCGCTCATCGGGTCCTCCCGGGGACATGGTGACGGCAGCATGACGACTGTCCACGGTCTACAGCAATCCGTCCTGGCATCCCGCCCGTTCGGCCCAGCGTTCCTCCGAACTGGTGAACCACCCCCGCTGCCCGGCCAGGCCGGCCCGGCTGCGAGGATCGGCGCGACGGTGGCCGCACCGGCCGCCCGTACGGGGGAGGGGGCCTCATGGGCACTCACATCGGTTCGTTCACCGGCGACGACGCGCGGATACGCGTACTCGCCGCCTACGACGACGTCATGGCGTACTGGCCGCAACCGCGTGAGCAGCGTGATGTCCGTACCCGCTTCGGCACCACCCGGGTCCACACCTTCAACTCCGGTGGCGACGGCACCCCCGTCGTCCTCCTCCACGGGCAGAGCGCCGGGCCCGGCGAGTGGGGGCCGCACGTGGCCGCGCTGGCCGACGGGCGGCCGGTGTTCGCCGTCGACCGGGTGGGGGAGCCGGGGTACAGCCCGCAGACCGCGCCCCTGCGCACCGGGGAGGACATGGCCGCCTGGCTGGAGGAGGTCCTCGCCGGGCTCGGGATCGAGCGGGCCCATCTCGTGGGGCACTCGTACGGCGGCTGGGTGGCGCTCAATCAGGCCGTGCGCGCTCCCGGGCGTGTCGCGTCGGTGGCCGTGTACGACCCGCCGCGCGCCCTCGCGCCCCTCAAGCCCGGTTTCGCTCTCGCGTCCGTCGGCCTGTTGCTCGCCCCCTCCGCCCGCCTCCGGCGCCGCCTGCTGGACGGCATGATCGGCGGTACGGGCGTCCCGGCGGCCGAGGAGGACGCCCAGGCCCGCTTCACGCTGGAGGCCCTGCGCGGCTTCCGCGTACGGCTCCTGCCGCCGCAGCCCGTGGGCGACGAGGAGCTGCGCTCCGTCACCGTTCCCGCCCTCGTCCTGCTCGGCGGGGCCAGCGGAGTGCTCGACGCCCGGCGTGCCGCGGACCGGGCCCGCCGGCTCCTGCCCGACGCCCGGGTCGAGGTCGTCCCCGGCGCCGGTCACGGCATGCCGGTGGCCCTGGTGAACCGCCGCGTGCCGGAGTTCCTGCGCGAGGTGGACGCGCGGGCCTGAGGGGCCCGTCAGGCCCCGCCGCCGCTCTCCACCCGCGTCACCGCCAGCAGCGCCATGTCGTCCGTGATGCGCCCGTCCGTGTGGCGGGCCACCCCCGTGAGCAGGTTGTCCAGCAGCGCCTCCGGTCCGCCGAAGACGTGGCCCGTCAGGGCGGCGACGGGGTCGTAGAAGACGCCGTCGTGGTCCCGCGCCTCGGTGAGGCCGTCGGTGTAGAGCAGCAGGGTCGCCCCCGGCGGGAACGGCACCGTGTCCGTCCGGTCCTCGCCGCCGGCCAGGACCGCCAGCGCCAGGGGGAGGGCCGGTTCGGACGGCCACACCGGCCGCACGGTCCCGCCGTGGAGCACGAGCGGCGGCGGGTGGCCGCGGTTGATCAGCCGCAGCTCGTCGCCGGTGTGCGGGAACTCGGCCAGCACGGCGGTGACGAAGCCCTCCACCTTCTCGATGCCCGCCCGCCGCTCCGCCTCCCGGACCAGTGACCGGTCCAGCCGCGCGGCGACGCCGGCGAGCGCCGGCTCCTCCTCCGCCTCCCGGAACGCGCCCAGCGCCACGTCCACGGCCTTGACCGCCTCCATGCCCTTGCCCCGGACGTCCCCGACGACACACCGCACGCCGTACGGGGTGTCCTGCACGCCGTACAGGTCGCCGCCGATCTGCGCCTCCCGTACGGCCGACTGGTAGCGCACGGCGATCCGCAGGGCGCCGATCGCGGCCGGTGGCTCGGGCAGCACGGCGCGCTGCACGGCGAGCGCGACGCGGCGCGCGGACCGCAGGCGCTCGTCGCTGTAGCGGATCAGCCGGTTGAGGACGACGGCGAAGGCCGAGACGGTGGCGACCGTGGCCAGCTCGCTGCGTCCGCCCGAGTCGTCGAGGAAGCCGAAGTGGGCGAGCAGGGCCGCGTCCGCGACGCACGCGCCGATGCCCGCCAGGACCGTCGCGGGCAGCGACAGCAGGGCGGCGGCCGTCATCGGCGCGGCCGTGTAGAAGGCCTCGGCGCTGAAGTGCGGGGGTGTGTTGTAGTCGAGCGCGGCGCCGCCGGCCAGCAGGAGGACCGGCAGCCAGGCGAGGTGGCTCAGGCATCCGCTCCTGGCGCCGTCGACGGCCCCGCGTCCCGCGCTCCGTGCCCTCACGCGTTCCAGCATCCTCGGGCGGGATCGCGGCTGCCAGTCAGGATCGCGGCTGCCGGTCAGGATCGCGGCTGCCGGTCAGGATCGCGGCCGGTCAGGGGGGACTCGGGCCGGACCGTGGGGTTACGTCACCCAATGCCACATTTTTCATACCGGACGGCCCATCCGGACATGACCGGACCCCGTCCATGTACTAGAGTTATCTCGACATCGAGATATCTGCCGAGAGGCGTACCGCTGTCGCGCCAGTAAGGCGTACCTAACTTAGGCACACCTTAGCGTACGCGCGCGCCATCGGGGCGGCAGGATTGCCGCAGTACGCGAATTCATGCATGAAGGAGACTGTCGTGTCGGCGAACAGCTTCGACGCCCGTAGCACGCTGCAGGTGGGCGACGAGTCGTACGAGATCTTCCGGCTGGACAAGGTCGAGGGTTCCGCTCGCCTGCCCTACAGCCTGAAGGTGCTGCTGGAGAACCTGCTCCGCACGGAGGACGGCGCGAACATCACCGCCGACCACATCCGCGCGCTGGGCAACTGGGACTCGCAGGCCCAGCCCAGCCAGGAGATCCAGTTCACGCCGGCCCGCGTGATCATGCAGGACTTCACCGGTGTGCCCTGTGTCGTCGACCTCGCCACCATGCGTGAGGCCGTCGCGGCCCTCGGCGGCGACCCGGCGAAGATCAACCCGCTCTCGCCGGCCGAGATGGTCATCGACCACTCCGTCATCGCCGACAAGTTCGGCACCAACGACGCGTTCGCCCAGAACGTCGAGCTGGAGTACGGCCGCAACAAGGAGCGCTACCAGTTCCTGCGCTGGGGCCAGACCGCGTTCGACGACTTCAAGGTCGTCCCCCCGGGCACCGGCATCGTCCACCAGGTGAACATCGAGCACCTGGCCCGTACGGTCATGGTCCGCAACGGTCAGGCCTACCCGGACACCCTGGTCGGCACCGACTCGCACACCACCATGGTCAACGGCCTCGGCGTCCTCGGCTGGGGCGTCGGCGGCATCGAGGCCGAGGCCGCGATGCTCGGCCAGCCGGTCTCCATGCTCATCCCGCGCGTCGTCGGCTTCAAGCTGACCGGTGAGCTCCCGGCCGGCACCACCGCCACCGACCTCGTCCTCACGATCACCGAGATGCTGCGCAAGCACGGCGTCGTCGGCAAGTTCGTCGAGTTCTACGGTGAGGGCGTCGCCGCCACCTCGCTGGCCAACCGCGCCACCATCGGCAACATGTCGCCCGAGTTCGGCTCCACCGCCGCGATCTTCCCGATCGACGGCGAGACCCTGAACTACCTCAAGCTCACCGGCCGCTCCGAGCAGCAGGTCGCGCTCGTCGAGGCCTACGCCAAGGAGCAGGGCCTCTGGCTCGACCCGGCCGCCGAGCCCGACTTCTCCGAGAAGCTCGAGCTCGACCTCTCCACGGTCGTCCCCTCCATCGCCGGCCCGAAGCGCCCGCAGGACCGCATCGTCCTGGCCGACGCCAAGGCCCAGTTCGAGCGCGACGTCCTCAACTACGTCTCCACCGCCGACGAGGCGGGCGTGGAGTCCTTCCCGGCCTCCGACGCCCCGGCCGCCTCCGACGGTGTCCCGTCCCGCCCGACCACGGTCACGGCCCCCGACGGCTCCACCTACGAGATCGACCACGGCGCCGTCACCGTCGCCGCGATCACCTCCTGCACCAACACCTCGAACCCCTACGTCATGGTCGCCGCCGCGCTCGTGGCCAAGAAGGCGGTCGAGAAGGGCCTGACCCGCAAGCCGTGGGTCAAGACCACCCTCGCCCCGGGCTCCAAGGTCGTCACCGACTACTTCGACAAGGCGGGCCTGACCCCCTACCTCGACAAGGTCGGCTTCAACCTCGTCGGCTACGGCTGCACCACCTGCATCGGCAACTCCGGCCCGCTGCCGGAGGAGGTCTCCAAGGCCGTCAACGAGCACGACCTGGCCGTGACCTCGGTCCTCTCGGGCAACCGCAACTTCGAGGGCCGCATCAACCCCGACGTCAAGATGAACTACCTGGCCTCCCCGCCGCTGGTCGTCGCGTACGCCATCGCGGGCTCCATGAAGGTGGACATCACCAAGGACGCCCTCGGCACCGACACCGACGGCAACCCGGTCTACCTCAAGGACATCTGGCCGACCGAGGCCGAGGTCAACGACGTCGTGGCCTCCGCCATCGGCGAGGACATGTTCAGCAAGTCCTACCAGGACGTCTTCGCGGGCGACGCCCAGTGGCAGGCCCTGTCGATCCCGACCGGCAACACCTTCGAGTGGGACGCCGAGTCCACCTACGTCCGTAAGCCCCCGTACTTCGAGGGCATGCAGATGGAGCCGGCCCCGGTCGCCGACATCGCCGGCGCCCGCGTCCTGGCCAAGCTGGGCGACTCGGTCACCACCGACCACATCTCCCCGGCCGGCGCCATCAAGGCCGACACCCCGGCCGGCAAGTACCTCACCGAGCACGGTGTCGAGCGTCGTGACTTCAACTCCTACGGCTCCCGCCGAGGCAACCACGAGGTCATGATCCGCGGTACGTTCGCCAACATCCGCCTGCGCAACCAGATCGCGCCGGGCACCGAGGGCGGCTTCACCCGCGACTTCACCCAGGCCGACGCGCCGGTGTCGTTCATCTACGACGCCTCGCAGAACTACCAGGCCGCCGGTATCCCGCTGGTCATCCTGGGCGGCAAGGAGTACGGCTCCGGCTCGTCCCGCGACTGGGCGGCCAAGGGCACGGCCCTCCTCGGCGTCAAGGCCGTCATCACCGAGTCGTACGAGCGCATCCACCGCTCGAACCTCATCGGCATGGGCGTCCTGCCGCTCCAGTTCCCGGCCGGCCAGTCGGCCGACTCGCTCGGCCTGACCGGCGAGGAGACCTTCTCCATCGCGGGCATCACCGAGCTGAACGAGGGCACCACCCCGAGCACGGTCAAGGTCACCACCGACACCGGTGTCGAGTTCGACGCGGTTGTCCGCATCGACACCCCCGGTGAGGCGGACTACTACCGCAACGGCGGCATCATGCAGTACGTGCTGCGCAACCTGATCCGCGGCTGACACCAGCCCGGTCCGGTGAGCCGGTAGGCCACTGAAGGGCCGCACCCCGTTCCGACGGGGTGCGGCCCTTCGGCGTTTCTGCGCCCGTTCCATGGTGTTCGCCGGGTCTGTGTTCCCTCCTGCACTCTCCCGGGGCAACTCCCAACACGACTGGGTGATGGGGCGATTGATGAGGTGTTACGCATGCCCATGCGGGTTAGTGTCCCGCCCGGGACGACGCGACGGCGTCGCCCCTGAGGGAGGGAATGAGCGATGGGATCCCCCGTCACCTTCGGGGAACTCGACCGGCTGTCCGGGGAAGAACTTCCGCCCCGGATCGCCCTGTCGAGCGTGCCACTGCCGGCGGGCACGACAGGAACCGAACAACCGGTGTTTCCCACCCTGGTGAGAACGGAGCACGGCACCACGGTCGCCTACGCCTGCCAGTACCGGCAGCACGCGGGCAGCCCCCCGCTCCTCGTCGCACTGGGACTCGCCTCCAGTTCTCCCGGCTACAGCACCACCTGCGTTCCCGCGGCCATCTCCAGCCGCTGATCGCCGCCTTCACGTCTCCAGGCACACGAAGGGAAACGGACGAAACATGGACAACGCCATCAGCTTCGACGAACTCGACGCCATCACGGGTGAGGTGCTGCCCGAGCGGACCGTCATGGGCGTCGTGGCCACGCCCCTCAGCCTCGCCGGCCCCGGCGACCCGGGTGCCGGCGCCGCCTCCGGCGCCAGCAGCTCCGCCGCGGCCTCGGGCGGCGGCGTCTTCGCCCCCGTGCCGCACGACCACGGCACCACCATGCTCTCCGCCTGCCAGACCGGCGGCCACGAGGGCACGCCGGGCCTGCTCGGCGAGGTCGTCGGCCTGGGCCGGCAGCCGTCCGCGTTCATGACCTGCGTCCCCGCGGCCGTCTCCAGCCACTGATCGCGTAGCGGCCCGCCCGCCGTACGCGCCGGGGAGGGGCCGGGAGCCCCTCGGCCCCTCCCCGCGACCCCCGCAGGCCATCCCATGGAGAGCAGCGCCCATGTCACCGCCATCCGCACAGCGCGCCGACGCGGCGAACCGGACCGGCGAGCCCCGGCTCGTGGCCGGTATCGAACTGGTCGGCGCGTTCGAGGACTCCGGATACCGTGAGCCGCCGCACCTGGTCTGCCGCCCCGACGGGCGGCTCGTCCGGCTCCCGGCCCTCCTCTACCAGGTCGTACGGGCCCTGGAGAACGGGCGCCGGGAGCAGGGCCGACCACCCGGACCGGTCCTGGACACGGTCGCCGCCGAGCTGAGCCGCGAGAACGGCCGCGCGTTCACAGCGGCACACGTCGCCTTCCTCCTCGACGAGAAACTCGCCCCTCTCGGCGTCACCACCCACAGCGACGGCACCCCACCGCCGCCCGTCCCCCGCCCCGACCCCTTCCTCGCCTTCCGCTTCCGGCTGGCCGTCGTCCCGGAACACGTCACCTGGTTCCTCTCCGGCCTCTTCGCCTGGCTCTTCCGGCCCCTGCTCGTACTGCTGGCCCTCGCCGCGTTCGTCGCCTGCGAGACCTGGCTGTGGACGACGAGCGACAGCGGCGCCGCGCTCCGGGCCGTCCTCACGTCCCCGCCCGACGTCCTCCTCGTCGTCCTCCTCGCCGTCGCCTCCTGCGCCTTCCACGAACTCGGCCACGGGGCCGCATGCCGCTACGGCGGCGTCCGCCCCGGCGCCATGGGCTGCGGCATCTACCTCGTCTGGCCCGCCTTCTACACCGACATCACCAGCTCCTACCGGCTCGGCCGCACCGGGCGCCTCCGAGCCGACCTGGGCGGCGTCTACTTCAACGCCCTCTTCGTCCTCGGCCTGGGCGCGCTGTACGCGGCGACGGGGTTCGCGCCGCTGCTGGTCGCGATCCTCAGCGTCCACCTGGAGATGTTCCAGCAGCTCCTGCCCACGCTGCGGTTCGACGGCTACTACATCGTCGCCGACCTCATCGGCATCCCCGACCTCTTCACCTACATCGCCCCGATTCTCAAGCGCGTAGTCCTCCGCTGTCCCCCGGACGAGCGCCTCCGCGCCCTCAAGCGTCGACCGCAGGTCGTGGTGGCGGTGTGGGTGCTGTTCCTGGTGCCGGTGCTGAGCCTTCAGCTGGGCCTGGTGCTCGTCAATCTGCCGCAGCTGCTGGCGGCCGACGGGGAGCGCGTCGCCGCGCTTCTCCGGAATGCGGGCACCTCCGGCCATCAGGTTGTGGCGATGGCCGCCGCCTGCGTCCAGATCCTGCTGCTGGTGCTGCCGTTGGCGGGCGTGGCGGTGGCCCTAGTGCGGCCGGTGCGGTCGCTTGTCAGGCTGGTCAGGCGACGACGTCCGAGTGGGCGTCCGAGCCGTGCTTGACGGCTCGGACGAAGGTGGCCCAGGCGGGGGCCGGGAAGACGATGACCGTTCCGTGGGGGGCGGTCTTGGTGTCGCGGACAGAGATGATGTCTGCTATGCCGTCAGCGACTTCGACGCAACTGCCACCGTCTCCGTTGCTGTAGGAGGACGTGCGCCAGTCGGCGACCTCGACGCAGCTGCCGCCCGTGCCATCGCTGTACGAGGACTTCCGCCAGTCGCTGACTTCGACACAGTTGCCGCCGGAGCCGTTGGTGTACGACGAACTTCGCCACGCCCGTCCGGTCGGGTCGAGTAAGGCACTCATCGTGACCCGTACCCCTCCGCTGTCGATTCGATAAGGCTGAGGGACGCCCCCGGTGAGAGGGCCGCTGCCCTGACGAGATCGTAGGACTTCCAGCTGCTCTCCACCAGCGTCGTGTCCTCGATGAGCTGGCCGCTGTTGGCTCCCTCGGTGTAGACGACCGGAGGACCGTCGCAGAAGTCCATGAGCATCACCATGCTGTCCATGAACGCCTCGGCCATGGCGGTGAAGGGGAGCACCTGCACCACGATCCGGGACCGTTGCGCCATCTCCATCACGTGCTGGAGCTGCTGCCGCATTCCGGCCGGGCCACTGATGTGCGACCACAGGACCGACTCCTGGAGGACCACCCACATCACGGGATGTGACGGGTCGCTGAGAAGCTGCTGGCGATCCATGCGGGCCCGGACGTACTGCTCGACGGTTTCCGTCGAGGCGAACGGCTTGGACGCGCGGACGACGGCGCGAGCATAGTCCTCTGTCTGGAGCAGCCCCGGCATCAGCACGGGTGCGTACTCGCTGATCGTCTTCGCACGCAGCTCCAGATCTGCGGCGTCTGCGAAGTAGCTGGCCACCCCCTTGGCCGCACGGCTCAATCGGCAGAGGCGCTGCAAATGCTCGCCGCTGCCCAGCACCTCGTCCAACAGTTTTGAAAGCTCCAGTTGCGGGCGCCGGTGCGCTACCTCGAACTGGCCGATATACGTGCCGGAGCAGAAGATCCGATCTCCGAGCTCCCGCTGCGAAAGGCCGGCCTCCTCGCGCAGGCGGCGCAGTTCGGAGCCGTAGAACGCGCGGGCGTCGGCGTACGGGTCCGTGTTCCTGGGCTGAGTCACCCGGCCAAGCGTAGCCCTCGATGCCGTCCCGCCAACCATGATCACTTGAGATCGTGAACCATCGAACGCCTGCTGCAATTAAGGTAATTGGGAACGAACAAGGGCCGCACCCCCTTCCAGGAGCGCGGCCCTCGCGTCGTCACACAGTCCGGATCAGAACATCCAGCGGAACTGGTTCCAGCCCGAGTTGCCGATCTTCACGCGGGACTGGAAGGGCGCCGAGGCCTTGCCCGTGCCCTTGTACAGCCACAGCGAGCCGTCCTCGTGGCGGGCGATCATGTCGGCGCGGCCGTCGAGGTCGACGTCACCGGTGGCGACCAGGTCGTTGAACTGGTTCCAGCCGGGGCCGATCTTGGTGCGGGCCTCGAAGGGCTTGGTGGCGTCGCCGGTGCCCTTGTAGAGCCAGAGGACGCCGTCCTTGTCGCGGGCGACGATGTCCGTCTTGCCGTCACCCGTGAGGTCGCCGCGGCCGGTGAGCTCGGTGAACTGGCCCCATCCCGGGCCGACCTTCTTGCGGCCGGACAGCGAGCCGTCGGCGTTGGCGGTGTAGAGGAACAGCACGCCGGAGCGGTCGCGGACGAGGATGTCGGACTGCTTCGAGCCGCCGAGGTCGCCGGGGGAGAAGAAGGAGTCGTACTGGCCCCAGTCGTCGGCGACGCGCTTGCCGTTGCCGCCGTCGGAGTACCAGACCTCCTCCGACTTGCTCAGGACGTACGTGCCGTCGGGGATGCCGTTGCCGTCGTGGTCGACGTGGGCGGCGGCGCGGAGGCTGTCCCAGCCGGTGTCGATCAGCTCGCGGGAGGTCAGGCCGCCCTTGCCGTCGGGGCCGTAGAAGTAGAGCTCGCCGGCGTCGTTGACCGCGCTGAGCGGCATGACGGGGGCCTTGGCGGAGGGGGCGGCGACGGCGCGCGGGGCGGCCACGCCGGGGGCGGCCTTGGCGATGCCGGACTTCTGCGGGGCCGCCGGGGCCGCGGCGACCTTGGCCAGGCCGCGGGCGGCGTCGCGGGCGGCGGTGGAGCCGCTCGCCGGGGAGGCCGCCATGGCGGTCCCGGCAGTGGTACCGACCAGGGTTGCGGCTATCGCCGCGGTGACGAGGTGCGACAGGGCGCGCCCGCGCGAACGGCCGGAGGAAAGGGCCACGTAGTGCTCCATCGATATGTGGGGAAATGCGGAAAAGAACGGGGTGTGCCCGCATAAATACGGGCACACCACTCGATCAGCGTGATCTTTTCACATAACCCTTACAAGTCAACCGGTTTGGTGGCCCATCAGTTCGACTTCGGACAGCACCGAATCGCCGCCCGCAGCCTCCAGCCGGTAGTGGCGGTAGGCGGCGGGGGAGCGCAGGCCGAAGACGCGGGTCTGCCGGTCCCAGGCGAAGGACTCGCCGGCCCGGCGGTCGACCGTGTGCCAGGTGGAGCCGTCGTCGGAGCCGGCGAGGACCCAGCCGTGCGGGGCCTTGGCGCGGTCGGCGGAGGTGAGGGTGTAGGACTCCACCCGGGCGCCTGGGGTGACCTCCAGCGGGGTGGTGGTGAAGGACGCGGAGGTGCGGGAGCTGTTGTCGGTGAGGGCGGTGGCGCCGGGCACGGTCTGGTCGGAGGCGGGCACGGGGACCGTGTCGTCGCGGGTGATGGAGGTGGGGCCGGCGTTCGGGCCCGAGCCCCACGCGGAGGGGTGCGGGCCCATGGCGAACTCCACGGTGCCGCCCTTCGCCAGCAGGGCGTGCGGGAGGGCGGTGGAGGTCCAGGGCCGGCCGTTGACGCGTACGTCCTGGACGTAGACGTTGCGGGCGCTGTTGCGCGGGGCCTTCACGACGAGGTCGCGGCCGTTCTCCAGGTGGACGGTGGCGCGGGTGAAGAGGGGCGAGCCGATCGCGTACTCCCCCTGGCCCATCACCAGCGGGTAGAAGCCGAGGGCGCTGAAGACGTACCAGGCGGACATCTCGCCGTTGTCCTCGTCGCCCGGGTAGCCCTGGCCGATGTCGCTGCCGAGGTAGAGCCGGGAGAGGACCTCGCGGACCTTCTCCTGGGTCTTCCACGGCTGCCCGGCGGCGTCGTAGAGGTAGGCGATGTGGTGCGAGACCTGGTTGCTGTGCCCGTACATCCCCATGCGGACGTCCCGGGCCTCGGTCATCTCGTGGATGACGCCGCCGTAGGAGCCGGCGAACTCCGGGGCGCCGGTCTCGGGGGTGGTGAAGTAGCCGTCGAGCTTCTTCGCCAGGCCGTCGCGGCCGCCGTGGAGGGCGGCCAGGCCGCGGGTGTCCTGGGGGGCGGTGAAGGCGAAGTTCCAGCCGTTGGTCTCGGTGTAGTCGTGACCCCATACGCGCGGGTCGTAGGCATGGGGGGCGAGGCGCCAGGCGCCGCTCGCGTCCCGGCCCTGGAAGAAGCCGATCCGGGAGTCGAAGAGCTTCACGTAGTTCCGGGCCCGGTCGAGGAAGTAGGCGGCCTCGTCCCGGTAGCGGGCCTTGTGTGTCCGCTCGTAGAGACCGCGGGCCATGCGGGCGATCCCGAAGTCGTTGAGGTAGCCCTCCAGCGCCCAGGACAGGCCCTCACGGGTCGCCGTGCTGGTGTAGCCGAGGAAGACCGAGGTGTCCATGCCCTTGCGGCCGGTGCCGGGGCTGTCCGGGGCCACGGTGGCGTTCTTCAGCGCGGCCTCGTACGCCGCCTCCGCGTCGAAGGGGACGCCCTTGGCGTAGGCGTCCGCGAAGGCGACGTCGGAGCTGGTGCCGGTCATGAGGTCGGCGTAGCCGGGGGAGGACCAGCGGGAGATCCAGCCGCCGTCCTTGTACTGCTGGACGAAGCCGTCGACGAGCCGCCCGGCGCGCCGGGGCGTGAGCAGGGCGTAGGCCGGCCAGCTGGTGCGGTAGGTGTCCCAGAAGCCGTTGTTGACGTACACCTCGCCGTCGACGATCTTCGCGCCGGTGGTGGTCGGGGTGTCCTGGCCGGCGGGCGGGGAGAAGGGGCTGGCGTAGCGGGGGCGGGGCCGGCCGCGGGAGCCGGTGTTCTCGAATCCGGAGTTGGGATAGAGGTAGAGCCGGTAGAGGCTGGAGTAGAGCGTGGTGAGCTGGTCGCGGGTGGCGCCCTCGACCTCGACACGGCCGAGGACCTCGTCCCACGCGGCGCGGGCGCGGGTCGTGACCCGATCGAAGGAGGTGTCCTCGGGGATCTCCTGCTCGAGGTTGGCGCGGGCCTGCTCGGTGCCGATGAGGGAGGTCGCCAGGCGGAGGGTGACCGTGCGGTCCCGGCCGGCGTCGAAGCGCAGATAGCCGGTGACGCCCTCGCCGTTCCCGGGACCGTCGCCCTTGAGCCGGCCGCTCGCGGTGACCGGCCGGTCGAAGACGCCGTAGACGAACAGCCGGCCGGCGCCCGTCGACAGGCCGCTGCGGACGTCGGAGTAGGCGGTGAAGGACCGGCCGCCGGGGTCGAGGGTGAGGCCGCCCTGGTTCCTGACGTTGTCGAGGACGACGGAGGCGTCGTCGCCGGGGAAGGTGAAGCGCATCATCGCGGCGTGGTCGGCGGGGGCCAGCTCGGCCCTGAGGCCGTTCTCGAAGGAGACGCCGTAGTAATGCGGCCGTGCCGTCTCGCGCTCGTGCCGGAAGGGCAGGGCGCGGGCGCCGCGCGAGGCGTCGGGGGTGCCGGCGGCGGCCGAGGGCATGACCTGGAAGGTCTGCCGGTCGCCCATCCAGGGGCTGGGCTGGTGGCCGGCGGAGAAGGCCTGGACGGTGGGGAGGTTGGCCGCGTTGTTGGTGGCCGCGTACTGGTAGAGCCAGTCGGTGGAGCCGGCGTTGGTCACCGGGGTCCAGAAGGTGAAGCCGTGCGGGACGGCGGTCGCGGGGAAGGTGTTGCCCCGGGAGAAGTTCGAGCTGGAGTTCGTGCCGCGGGTGGTGACCGCGCGGTCCGCCGGGTGCGCGGGCGTCCGCTCGGCGGGGGCCGGGGCGAGGGAGACGTCGTCCACCCAGCCGCGGAAGCGCGCCGGGCCCACCGGCGAGTCGTAGGCGATCAGGACGCGCTCGACGGTCTTGCCGGCCGCCACCGCGCCGATGTCCGACGTCCGGTCGTTCCACTGGTTGACGTACAGCGTCTTCGACGCGGCCTGGCCCTGGGGCGTCAGGGGGGCGCCGTGCTGGTCGACGGCGCCGAGGTCGCTCAGATAGGTGCCGTCGGTGAACGCCAGGTCGAGCGAGACGTGGGTGGCGGGGTAGCGGGCGTCCGGCTCGGGCATGGCGGGGAAGACCTTGTAGGCCAGCCGGGTGCGCCGGGTGACCCGGGTGTTCACCTCGAAGATCTTGTTGTACGAGTAGCCCCGGCCGGTCGCCCGGTGCATGCCGCCGTAGCGCAGGGCGCGGACGCCGGTGAAGCCCGCCCGGGCCTTGGCCGTGGGTGAGCCGGTCGGGCCCCGGTCGACGCGGCTGCGCATGTCGGCGGGCGGGGGAGTGCCGGTGCCGGCGACGGCCAGCTGCACCTCGGCGAGCTGGAGGATGGTGTCGCCGCTGTTGCGGGTTATCTCCAGCCGGAAGTGCCGGAAGGCCGTGGTGCCGCCGAAGCCGAACTCGCGTGTCTGGAGGCGCTTTTCGAACGATTCGTCGTGCCGGGTGTCCAGGGTCGTCCAGCTCCTGCCGTCGCCGGAGCCCTTGAGGGTCCAGTCCCGGGGGTCACGGCCGGGGGCGTCGTTGGCGGAGGTCAGCGCGTACCGTACGGCCGTGACGGGCTCGGACAGGTCGAACTCGAGCCAGGCGGTCCGCTCGAAGTCGAGCCACTTGGTGGTGCTCTCACCGTCGATCAGGTTCTCCTTGACCTCGCCCGCCTCGGCGTGCTCGCCGCTGGCGCGGACGGCGGTGACCTTGTCCGTCACATTGCCCGGGATGCCACTGGTGTCGTCGCCGTCCACCCCGGCGGAGCGGCGGTGGCCCGCGCGGTCGGTCTCGACGGTGTCGCGCCAGGCGGGCTGCGGCTCGCCCGCCTCGAAGGAGGACGCGAAGCTCTCCGTGGCGGCGCCCCGGGAGCCGGCGGGCGACGCCGCCACGCCCCCGGCGCCTTGCGTGACCTGAGCGGTCGTCATCAGTACGGTGGCTGCGAACAGAGCGGTGGGGCGGGCGAGCGTACGCCATCGGAGGTACCCGAGTCTGTGTCGCATCCCTAGCCTCTCCAGAAAGCCGACAACGTTGTCATACAAGCCGCGCAGTGTTAAGTAGGGCGTGCGACATCAGTGGTGTCAAGGGTCTCGGCGCTGGTGTCGCCGGCCGGGCGACGGGGGCGCGGCACAGGGCGGCGCGAGGTCTCAACTCGGGAAAGACTCGCGGCGGAAGACGCTCCCGATCTTGCCCAGTTGATCGGAGTGGACTATACCTGTCGGCATCCGGGCGGGCCGCCGCGCCCGCCGCGCGGACCCGGGGGAACCGGCCCGAGCACACCGCGGCACCCCTCCCCCCCGGCGCACCTCCCGCACGTCCCGTACGCCCAGCACATCCAGATGCACACGACCCGCGGTGTCGGGACCTTCGTTCACGGCGAACGCCCAAGGGGAGACCGTCACACCGCCTGAGTCCTGGAGAAGGCGAGGACTTGAGCATGGGATCCACCTCGGAATACGGCCGGCGCGACCTCATCAAGCGGGCGGCGGCGATCGGACTGCTCGCGGCGCCCTCGGTGGGCGCGCTCAGCGCCTGCGCGAGCGGCGGCGACAGCGGGAGCGGCAAACAGGTGGACAAGGGGAAGAAGACCGAGCGGAACCCGCTGGCCGTCAACGAGAAGGCGCCCCTCGACGTCGTCATCTTCGACGGCGGCTTCGGCCAGCAGTACGCCAAGGACGCCGAGGCCGAGTACAAGAAGGCCTTCCCGGAGGTCCAGGTGAAGCACTCCGCCACCCAGGAGATCCAGACCCAGCTCCAGCCCCGCTTCAACGGCGGCACCCCACCGGACCTCATCGACAACTCCGGTGCCAAACAGATGGACATGGGCACCCTCGTCGGCAAGCAGCAGCTCACCGACCTCAACGCCCTGCTGGACGCGCCCTCCTACGACGACCCGGCGAAGAAGGTGCGCGACACCCTGCGCCCCGGCGTGGTGGAGATGGGGCAGTTCGAGGGCAAGGAGACCTGGATCCTCTACTACGCCTACACCGTCTACGGCGTGTGGTACTCGCGCACCAACCTCGCCAAGCTGGACGCTCGGTACCCGGAGACCTGGGACGAGATGCTCAAGGTCTGCGAGGCGGCCAAGAAGAAGGGCATCGCCGGCTGGACGTACGCGGGCAAGTACCCGTACTACGTGCCGTTCAGCCTCTACCCCTTCATCGCCAAGATCGGCGGTGTCGAGGTGCTCAGGAGAATCGACGACCTGGAGCCGGGCGCCTGGAAGGACCCCGCCGTCAAGGCCGCGTTCGAGGCGTACTACGAGCTCTACCGCAAGGGCTACATCCTCCAGGGCTCCCCGGGCCTGACCCACATCGACTCGCAGACCGCCTGGAACCAGGGGAAGGCGCTGTTCATCCCCAACGGCTCCTGGGTGGAGCACGAGTCGAAGGGAACCACGCCGAAGGACTTCGACATGGCCGTCGGGGCCCCCTCGGGCCTCGACAAGAACGACAAGATGCCGTTCGGCACCCTCTGGGCCTCCGGCGGTGAGCCCTTCATCGTGCCGCGCAACGCCCGCAACCCGCAGGGCGGCATGGAACTGCTGCGCGTCATGCTCGGCAAGAAGTCCTCCCAGAACTTCATCAGGTCCGTCTCGTCGCTGACCTCCCTCAACGGCGGCACCGAGGGCCTCACCATGCCGCCGGGCCTGGCGTCCTCGCAGGAGGCGCTCGTCAAGGCCGGCAGGAACGTCGTCAACCCGCGGATCCAGGACTGGTACGTCGCCCTGCAGAAGGAGAAGATCGGCGTCGCGGCGATCGGCGAGATGATGGCGGGCCGGCTCACCCCGGACGAGGCCATCACCAAGATCCAGCGCTTCGCCGACGAGACCGCCAAGGACGACGCGGTCAAGAAGTACAAGCACAAGTGAGCGGTGGCGGCCCATGCAGCACGGCAAGTACCGCTTCGTCGCGGGGTTCCTGCTCGTTCCCCTGGTGCTCTACGGCGTCTTCGTCATCTCGCCGTTCGTCCAGGCCATCTACTACTCCTTCACCGACTGGACCGGACTGAGCCCGGACTTCCGGATGACCGGGTTCGCCAACTACCGGCGGCTGTGGAACGACGACATCTTCTGGACGTCCGTCGGGCACAACGTCCTCCTGCTGCTGGTGCTGCCACTGGTGACGATCGGCCTCGGGCTGTTCTTCGCCTTCATGCTCAACGTCGGCGGCCGGCGCAGGAAGAACGCGGCGATCGCCGGAGTACGCGGCTCCGGCATCTACAAGGTCGTCTACTTCTTCCCGCAGGTCCTCTCGATCGCCATCGTCGCCCTGCTCTTCCAGTTCGCCTACAACCCCAACAGCGGTGCCCTGAACTCCTTCCTGAGCGCCGTCGGCCTGGACTCCGTGCGCCCCTCGTGGCTCGGCGACCCGGACCTGGCGCTGTGGTGCGTGATGGCGGTGATGGTCTGGAGCAACGTCGGCTTCTACGTGGTGCTGTTCTCGGCCGGCATGAGCTCCATCCCCCGCGACTTCTACGAGGCCGCGCTGCTGGACGGCGCGGGGCGCGCCCAGACCTTCTTCCGCATCACGCTCCCGCTGCTGTGGGACACCGTGCAGACGGGCTGGGTCTACATGGGGATCATGGCGCTGGACTCGTTCGCCGTGGTGCAGATCATGACCATCGGGCCGGGCGGACCGGACTACTCCACCGAAGTGCTCTCCTTCTACCTCTACAGCAAGGCGTTCCGTGACGGCCAGGCCGGCTACGCGACCACGCTGGGGGTCGCCCTGCTCGTCGTCACGCTGGTGTTCGCGGGCATCGTCATGAAGCTCGGCCGGCGCGAGCGACTGGAGTACTGATGCGCGTACGCACGACCCGTTCTCTGTTCTCCCGGTCCGTGCGGGGCGGGGGCTCCGGTTCCGGCACCGGCTCCGGGACCGGTTCCGGTTCCGGCACCGGCTCCGGCATCCCGGCGCAGCGCGGGGCCGGGCCGGCGGCCGGCCCGCGCGGGAGCCGCATGGGCAGCGAGGGCGGCGTCCTCAACGTCTTCTCGCACGGCGTGCTGCTGCTGTGGGGGCTGATGGTCACCCTGCCGCTGCTGTGGGCGGTGATGAGCGCGTTCAAGACGGACAAGGAGATCTTCACCTCGCCGTGGGCGCCCCCGAGCGGCCTCCACGCCGACGCCTGGGGCCGCGCCTGGTCCCAGGCGCACATGAGCCAGTACTTCCTCAACTCGGTGATCGTGGTGGCGGGTTCGCTGGCCGGCACGATGCTGCTGGGCTCGATGGCGGCCTACGTCCTGGCGCGCTTCGACTTCCCCGGCAACCGCTTCATCTACTACCTCTTCGTCGCCGGAATGAGCTTCCCCATCATTCTGGCGCTCGTGCCGCTGTTCTTCGTGATGGAGAACATGCAGTTGCTGAACACCTATCACGGGCTGATCCTGGTCTACATCGCCTATTCGCTGCCGTTCACCATCTTCTTCCTCAGTGGATTCTTCCGGACCCTGCCGACGTCGGTCGCGGAGGCGGCCCTGATCGACGGGGCCTCGCACTCCCGCACTTTCTTCCAGGTGATGCTGCCGATGGCCCGGCCAGGGCTGATCAGCGTGGGGATCTTCAATTTCCTGGGCCAGTGGAACCAGTACCTGCTGCCGACGGTGCTGAACGTGGGCGACGACGACAAGAAGCTCCTGCCCCAGGGCCTCGTGGCCCTGGCGGTCAGCCAGGGCTACAAGGGCGACTGGTCGGGACTCTTCGCGGGCCTGGTGATGGCCATGCTGCCGGTGCTGGCCGCGTACATCGTCTTCCAGCGCCAGGTCCAGGCGGGGCTGACGGCGGGGGCGCTGAAGTAGGAGGAGTGGGTGGGGACCCGGTCATGGCGTGACCGGCCCTGCCTTCCGCCGGCTCCGGGACAGCAGCTTCACGCAGGGCTTCTCCACGTACTCGTGGAGGAGCACGGCACCGGTGAGCGAAATCGCCATGGCCAGTCCCCAGTGCACGGTCAGGGGGATGGTGAGGTGATGCGTCTTGAGGAAGTGATTCGTGCTGTAGATGACGATCTCGTGCACGAGGTAGAAGGCGAAGGAGACCTCACCCAGATACACGCTCGCACGGTTCCGGAAAGGCGACGGCTCGCCGCGGATGTCGGCGCGTGCGGCGGCGGCGATGGTGAAGGTGTACGGGACGATCGTGTCGGCGCTCCAGCTGAAGTCGTAGGGCATGACGTGGACCGGCCCGAAGGCGACCAGCACGGAAAGGGCGAGACTGGCGACGAGCCCCGGACCCCGCCAGGCGCCGGCCTTCACGAGCAGGGCGACCGCGATGCCGATCATGAACTCGATCAGTCGCATGGGCGGGAAGATGTAGAGGACGAACCGGGAGTCCAGCCCGGTCGCCGGCCCGAGGGACGCCACACCCAGCGGGGCCAGGACGACGCACAGCGCCCCCAGGGCCAGCACGGCCCGGAGACCGCCGATGGAAAGACGCCGGAGAACCCCCACCACCAGGGGGAACGACAGATAGAAGAGGAGTTCGCAGCTCAGCGACCAGGAGGCACCGTTGTAGCCGAACCACCACTCGCTCCGGTTCGGGGCCCAGGCCTGGGTCAGGCTGAGGTTGGCCAGCGCGATACGGGGATCGAGTGCCTTGCCCATCCAGACCATCGTGACCGCGGCCACGCAGAACGTCACCGCATGGCTCGGATAGATACGGGCGAAGCGGCGCCGCCAGAACCCGGTGACGGTGTCCCGCGGCCGTGCCGACCAGGCGAGGACGAATCCGGAGAGGACGAAGAAGAAGGACACGGCCGAGGGGCCGGCGTAGACGACTTCTTTCAGCCTGCTGACATGTAACGAGGTGCCGGAGGCGGAATCCTCGTAGGCGAAGTGGAAGCAGGCGACGAAAAGAGCCGCGTACCACCGGAGACCTGTGAGGGAGTCCAGGCGAACCGCTGCGGCGGAAGGTCTTCCGGGCAGCTTGGAGCTGGAAGGGAGTGTCAGGCTCACTGTCGATTGTCCAAGGAAGGCATGGAGAGTTCTGCGACGCCGATTACGTCGGCAGAGGCTTACGGAAGAGAGCGGTGACGGGCCGTGGGCCGGAGCGCGCGGTCCAGGGCCCGCCGGGGTGATCCTTCGAGCCGCATCACTGTGAAGCGGAGGGGAAGCTAGATCCGGACCTTGCTTCCGGGTTCGCCGACGCTGGGGGCGAAGGTGCCGTAGTCGCTCCAGCCGCCGTGGCCGCTGCCGCCGTTGTTGATCCAGGCGTTGACTACTCCGTTGTCCTGGACGGTGAGGTAGTCGGCTTTGCCGTCGCCGTTGATG
>NZ_JBWKFM010000008.1:0-172840 GCF_056434285.1 Streptomyces sp. NPDC044063 | reverse complement strand
AAGGTGCCGTAGTTGGTCCAGCCGCCGTGGCCGCTGCCGCCGTTGTTGATCCAGGCGTTGACTACTCCGTTGTCCTGGACGGTGAGGTAGTCGGCCTTGCCGTCACCGTTGATATCGACCCGGTAATCGCCGGGAGGCGCCTTGCGAATCGGGGGAGCGGGCTTGATGTCCACGCTCTGACGGATCCAGCCATCAGCGGCAGCGCGGCCGAGTCCGTCAGAGAAGGCGTTTGCCATCTTGACGTAACCGCTGTCATTGGGATGAAGGTCGTCGGCGAGGTCTCGTGTGGTGACTTCCTTCATATCGACGAACCCGATGTGCAGGCCTTGGCTTCGTCGTTCCGCCACCAGCTGTGGAATCACGGCGTTGAACCGCTCGATGCGCTTCTGAGTTGCGGTATCCGAGGAAGGAACCAGGGAGGAGACCAGCACAGTCATCTCGGGAGCGGCCGACCTGATCTTGTCGATGAGCTCGCCAAGACGACGGGGAGCGGTGTCCACCTGGTAGTCGTCGTGCATGTCATTGGTGCCGATGTGCACCAATACCACATTGGGCTTCGCATCGGGCAGCCATCTGTCGATGTTGGCGGTCAAGCCGCCGATCTTCCAGCCCCAATGCCCTTCGTGGTCAGGGTCGGGCAGGGTGCCGTTCCGCTTGGATCCCACGAAGTCCAGCTTTTCCGTGTGCGGGCCCAGCTGCTTCCACAAATCTGCTCGGTAACCTGAGCCGTTTGAGCTGCCGGCCCCGTGAGTGATCGAGTCACCCAGGGGCATGACGGCGAGCCGTGGCGCCTTCCAGTTCTTCGCGACGGCCGCGGATGCGGTCGGAGACACTGACGGGGCCGGCTTCCGTCCGTCACCATGCGGACTCGGGGACGGTGCGGGACGGGTTCCGGTCCGGGCATGCGCGGGCTGGGCGCCGACTGTGAACGCACCGCCGGCCAACAGCCCCGCGGTCAGTGCCGCCGCGGACAGCTTGTGTGCGATGGGTCGCAGCGATGGACGGAAGACGTGCGACTTCCAGCGCGGCGCGTGATCCGTGCCGGAACATAACGCACTGCTGCCATAGTGGGAACGTGTCTTCAAAACAATGAACTCTCTGTCACATGTATCGGGCATGCCCGGGCGCCACGCATCGGCTGCGGAGCCTGGCGCGATCCGATCACGGCAAGCTCCGCAGCTTGTTGATACGTAAGTTGGCGTTCTATGGCCCGGTCGGTGCGGCAGGTGATCGACTGCCGGGGCGAGGCAAGGCATGACCTTGCCAGCCCGCGGCTACTTGAGGAGATCGACCTCGCCGTGAGTGCCGCTCGAGTCGACGGCTGGGTACAGCCCGAGATTTCCGTCGTTCCAGCGGACGAGAATGTCGCTGGGACGAGTGTTGGCCGAGAAGGCTCCCCCTGTGACCGACAGAGTGTTCTTCCACGGAGAGTTCTTGGGACGGAACTGGATCTCGTCGTGGAACGGCTTGCTGCTGGCGGTGACACCCGGGAAGATGCTGGCTGAACCGTCGATCCAACGGACCAGGAGGTCCGAAGTCGCGTTACCGGTGAATTCTCCGGTGCTGATCTGCTCGATGTACGTTCCGGCCTGCAGGGCCTTCTGCAGCTGGATCTCACGCTTGAGCCCGTTGGCCCCGAGATCGGCGAAGAGCGAGATGGACCCGTTGTTCCAGACGACCATCAGGTCGTCCCGCTGGGCGTTGTCGGTGAACTTGCCCACCGTCATCAGCTTGGCGTACTTCACCCACGTGTCGTTGGCGGGCCTGAGCTGTTCTTCCTTGCTGAACCCGTTCTGGTCGACATGGGAGAACCAGGTCACCTCGCCCGACCGCCACCGGACGACCAGACCGTCGGATCCGCTTCCGGTGAAGTTCCCGCCTGCGACGGACACGGCGGTCAGCCAACCGCTGCGGGCGATTTTGTGCTCGGCGGAGAAGGGGTACTTGGGGTCGCTGCTATCGGCACCCTGGAAGAGGCTGGCCGAGCCGTCCTTCCAAGCGACGAACAGGTCCATGTGCCGGCCGGCGCCGGGCGAGCCGCCGGTGAAGTAGCCCGGGACCAGGTGCTGCGCCTCGGTCCACTTTCTGCCGGGCAGGATGTCACGGGATGAGGTGGTCTGGATCCAGGTGGCGATGTCGTCGACACGGGTGCTGACGGCGCCCGTACGGGTCTCCTTCTCGTCGGATCCCAGGCATCCGCCCTGCCATGAACGGCTGTTGACGCCGACGAGTTCGAACCGGCCACCGATGTCGCGGAAGGCAGGGCCACCAGTGTCGCCCTGGCAGAGGGCGGCGCCCTCGGACTTGGCCGTAAGGCCGATCGTGGTGTCCTTGATGCTTCCGAGAGAGAACTTGGCGTAGTGCAGGCGGTCCGGCACCCACTCGTTCTTGGTCCGGCCATAGCCCGAAACCCAGAGGTCCTGACCGTCGATGGGCTTGGTCGGGCTGATACTCACGGGCGCGACCCCAGCGATCGGCTGGGCCAGTTTCGCCATGACCAGATCGCGGTCCTCACGGGGGACGAGCTCGACGACATCGGCCACGCTGCCCGTCTCGAGGGACAGGTCGGAGCGGCCGACGATGGCGGTCGTCTTGAGCTTGGGCGCGCCGGCGGGGACCTTGAAGCTCTGAGCAGGGTTCTCGGCGAAGCAACTGGCCGCGGTGACGAGCCACTGGGGTGCCACGAGGGCAGCGGAACAGCCGCGTTCGCCGCCGATGTCGAGCTTGGCGGTGAAGGTGAAGGAGTCGTTGACGGGCTGACCCACGACGGCGTGTGCGGGAGCGGCTGTGAATGCCGTTGCTGCGACGGCAGATAAGAGGAACGCTGTGATCCACGCTGTGCGCGGACGTTTGATGGACATGCTGTACTTCCTGCTTGGGGTAGGCGGCTCAGTTCATGGAGCAGGCCAGAAAATGAAGGTGCTTCGGCGGCTGGATCCCGACACTGTTCGATGTCGCCAGGCCCGCAGGTGGCACGCTTCAGGCCGAAACACGCACGGTATGGCGCGTAGCTCTGTCAGCCGGTGACGCGGAGTTCTAGCAAGACAGCAGGCTTGCGGTCACTGCCCGCTTCGCCGAACGCCTTGTAGTCGTTCTTGGGAGCGTTGATGACAGTGCTCTGACCATCCGCAGTGATTTTGGCCTGGACAGGGTGGTCGGCGGTCCAGATGCCGTAGGCGCCGGGGAGCTCGAGCACGAGATGTCCCTGTTTCCCCTTGACAGCGAAGCAGAAATACTCCTCGCTCAACCGAGAGCTGACCTTGATGTCGGGGGTATTGGCGCAGCTGGTGAACGTGATATGGCCATCACCTTTGTGCAGCGTGATGCCTCTCTCCTTGAGGATCTTCGCACTGTCGGGGTACTGGAACTGCTCGATGGCTAACGGCATTTCGTCGCCGTTGGATGTCGATTCGGCCATGGCGCGTGGGGTGGTGCTCGGCGTGGCTGCTTGAGCTGCAGAAAATCCGGCATACGGTGCAATCAACGCAAAAGATGTGGTCATGAGCGCTTTTTGGGCGCGAGAAATCTGCATGCCTGCCTTCCGGTTTGAGTTGAGGCTGAAGTGGCGCTCTGTGATGCGGCAAGTAAAGCATATGTATGATGCCGGGAAGTCTGTCATTGCCTGGGGGTTGTGGGTCGAGTTGCACTGTCAAAGTGCATGAATGCGCCAGTGGCGCGTATCGATCCATGTATGTCGAGGCCGTGCTTGTTCGAGATTGAACTGCTTGAATCCGGAGTTTGATATTCCGGAACCCGGATTGGCTGAAAGGGGCCGTTGCCATGAGATGGCGATTATGTTCCGGCGCTGGGGCATCGAGACCTATGGGGCTGCTGCAGTCGGGTAGGAGATGGCGATTGTGGCTGCGCGACGCCTGTTCTGCATCACTTCCTGTTGTGCTTCTTGCCGGCCTGCTCGATGGTAGTGCGGCCATTGCGGATGGCGCGGCGGACGCCCAATGGCAGCGACGGTGGGACCGCTCGGCGGTGGTTGATTTATGGGAGTCCGGAGGTGCTGGGGTAAGAAGGGCGGCCGAGGAAGCCCTTCGAGGCACCGATGAGGACATCAGGAAGTTCCTTGAGGCTAGACCGGGCATTCAGCGCATCGACGACTCTATTGATGCAAGCCGCATCTTCAATGTTGGCGGTCCAGCCGTCCGCGAGGCCGCGAAAAAGGCCATCCAGGATACCCCTGAAAATCTACGGACGTTCCTGAGAGATGGCTGGAAGGTCTCTCTTGCGGAAGACCAGCGTGTCGAGGCGTCCCGGGTCATCTATTATGGGGGGTACGGGGTCCAGGAAGCTGGTAAAAAGGCACTTCAGGGGACTCCGGCTGACGTCGCTATATTCCTCGAAAAAGGCCAGTACGACGCACGCGTAACGGACGACAAGGTTCTAGTCTCCCAGATCGTGGGTGACGGTGGGCCTAACGTGCAGGCCGCCGGAAAGCTTGCGTTGCAAGGTACTCCTGAGGACAGGACCGAATTCCTCGAGGTGGGTCAGTTCACGGCGCGGAATCGCGATCAGGAACACGCCACCATTGCAGAACTGACCCAGCAGGCAGAGCAAGCAGGCCTGCGCGCGCAGCAGGCGACCGAAGCATCGCAAAAGGCGTCACTCCGCGCAGTGACCTCATCTGGACTGGCCAAGGAAGCCGCTCAGAGAGCGGCGAGAGAGACCAAGGCGGCCAGAGACGATTCTAAGCTGGCCGCCGTCAAGGCCCAGCAGGCAGCGGATGCGGCCCGTGCCGCTGCGAGTGCGGCCCAGCAGGCCATCGGTGCCGCCAACGCCGCCAACCGCTCCGCCCGCATCGCCGCTCTTGCCGCTGCGCAGACCGCCAATGCGGCCAACGCGGCAGCCGAGGCAGCCGGGCGAGCCTTCAACGCCTCGATTGCGGCATCGCGTGACGCAGGCAAGTCCGAGGAGGCCAAGAACTACGCCAAGCAGGCACGTACTGCAGCTGGACTTGCGAAGAAGTCGGCTGATGCAGCTGAACAAGCCGGCAAGGCATCTTGGGCTGCCGGGGAGGCAGCGAAGGCGTCGTTGAGCGCCGTGTCCGATGCGAATGACGCTGCGGACGCTGCCGATGAAGCGAGCGGGTATGCGGACGCGGCCGGCGTTCACTCCAGTGAGGCGAAGGCGGCTGCGGCGGAGACCCGGCGGCACGCCCGAGAGGCCAATCGAGCTGCCACGGTGGCAGAGTCATTGGCGCGCAAGTCCGCCGGTGCTGCCTATGAGGCACGTGATGCGGCCAACTCCGCCGCATTTCATGCGAACAAGGCTGCGCAGGCTGCCGAGGATGCGGCCAAGCACGCGGGTGAGGCCAAGGACGCGGCTACTGAGTCTGCTAAGCAGGCCGCTGCGGCGAAGGAGGCCGCCGACACTGCAAGCTCTGCAGTGGAAACGGCCAAAAAAGTCTTCGCCATCGCACGAGAGGCCGAGGGAGAGGAGCTCGCCACTCGCACCGCTGCCGCTATCGAGCGCGCGAAGTCGGACCAGGTGCAGGCGGCGCAGTTCACCTCTGCTGCTGCCTCACAGGTGGCGGAAGCCAATGCACTGGATGACGTGGCCAGGAACCTGGCCGGCGAAGCGGCTAAGCCTGGGGCGGACTTCAAGGGAATCGCGGCCAAGGGGAGAGATCTGGCCCTTCGTGCACTGAAGGTCCGTGGGCCATTCAGCCAGGAGGCTGCAAGTTGGGCACTCGCAGGTACTGACGATGATGTCCTGGAGTACATCCGCAGTGGTTGGGATAAGGCACAACGGGATGAAACCCGTCAGTGGGTCGTCGACCTGTCCATCCAGAGCCCTTACGAATCAGTGCGTACCGCAGCTCAAGAAGCGCTCAAGGGCAGTGATCAGCAGATCAGGGACTTCTACATCACAGGCCAATACACGGCTGGGAAGACAGATTACCGAGTCCGTGTTTCACAGATCATCAGTTCTGGTGGTCCGGGTGTGGAAGAGGCCGGCAAGGCTGCGCTGGGCAGTAAAGACCCCAAAGACTTGGTCGCTTTCATCGCCAATGGCCAGCATCAGGCACGTAACAGTGATGAACGGGTGCTCGCTTCCAGGCTCGTCAACGATGGTGGGCCCGAGGTGCAGGCCGCAGCCAAGGTAGCTCTCGCAGGTCCTGCCGATCAACTTCACACGTTCATTCAGGCGGGCCAGTACATGGCCGACCGCAAGGACCAACTTGCCGCCACCCACATCGCTCAGCTCCAAGTCCTGATTCATCAGGGTTCCAAGATCGCGTCAAAAGCGCAGGAGAACCGCTGGATCGCCGCGAGGGCAGCAGCCGTAGCCAAGCGTGCCGACGACGAGGCGAAGAAGGCTGCCGAGGAAGCTCGGAAGTCCGCGGATGATGCCAAGGGGTACGCGCAGGCCGCTGACCAGTCCGCCCGCCAGGCCGAGAGCTCTGCCGCCAAGGCGGCGCAGTCGGCCACGACGGCACGCAATGCCGCCGACGCTGCTGACAGTGACGCCTCTGCGGCCATGGAGTCGGCGGCTCAAGCGGAATTTTCCGCGGATTATGCGCGGAGCTCTGCCAGTGAGGCAGCCGGATACGCAGACAACGCCTTCAGTTCCGCTGTGGCAGCTGGAAAGAACTCGAAAGAGGCCAAATCCCTTGCCGCCCAGGCTTGGGGCGATGTCATGAAGAAGCGCCAAGCTGAGCAGGTGGAGGCTCAGCGGTTGGCTGAACAGCAACGCAAAGAGAGGAGCAAGGAACTCAGAGAGAAAGCGAAAAGAAAATGCCGAGCGAATACTCAGAATGAGGTTGGTGGCCTTGCTGCGTGCGTGGCCGCGCCAGGTGAATGGACGATCGACACTACGCCTCCCGACCCGACTCTGACTCGAATCGCTTGGACTATCACGGGTCTCAATGACGTCAGGGACTGTACTGAGAACCCTTCCCTGGGTAAATGCGTGATGGCGGCTCTAGTGGTCCTGCCTGTCGGCAAGCTGAGGACTGCAGAAAAAGTTGTTGTCGAAGGAGTGGAAGGAGTAGCCCAGGAATCTCGGATTGCGAAGACATCGAAGTGTATGGAATGTTTTCTTGCTGGCACCAAGGTGCTCATGTCGGGAAACGTGGTTAAGGACATCGAGTCCATCAAGGTCGGTGAGCGAGTAATCGCGACCGATCCTCTCACGGGTATGACCGCACCTCGTGCGGTGACTGACGTAATCACCACCGAGCATGACAAATATTTCAATGAGCTGACCGTATCCACTTCGCATGGCGCCGAAAAAATCACGGCGACCTACGAGCATCCCTTCTGGTCGCCATCGGAACAGTCATGGGTGAGCGCCGCCCGGGTCCGTCCCGGCATGACTCTGCGTACTGTGGATGGGCGTGCGGTGGAAGTAGAGGCAAATCGATCCTTCGCGAAGACAGCCAAAACCTACAACCTGACAGTCGACGACCTGCACACGTATTATGTCCTGGCGGGTGCTACGCCGGTCCTGGTGCATAACTCAAGTTGCTGGAGTGCGGGAAGAAAGTCGCCGGTTGAAAATGCCTATGGCCATTGGCGTAAGCACAGGGCTGAGTTCCCAGAGATCAATAACGCAAAGGAGTATGTTGAGGCAGCCACTAAATTTCTCCGCAGCGCCAACCCGAATGTGCTGACGCGAACGAGGAAGAATGGCGATGTGATTCGGTTCGATCCTACAACGAACGAGTTCGGCGTCCTGGATTCATCTGGGGTTCCGCGTACGTACTTCAAGCCAGATCCAGCAAATCATGGATACCCGACTAATCTGGACTATTTCAATGCTCAATGATGACGCCTGGTACTGTCGAGTCTGCGGCCTGCGGCAGGGCAGCCCCCCGTGGGGAGTGGACGGCAACACTCCGAGCTATGAAATCTGTGATTGCTGTGGAGTCGAATTCGGATATGAAGATGCGACGCCTGCTGGTATTGCTCGGGCGAGGAGGAAATGGAGGGAAGGTGGGTGTCAGTGGATGAACGGCTCGCATCGCCCCGAGGGCTGGGATCCTGAGGTGCAGCTACAAGACGCCTGGAATGTGGAAGATGTATAGGCTGAGATCTTTCAGCTAGGCGTCGAGCGAGCGGCTCGGTAGGGCCGCTCGGAATTCGAGGAGCTTGGGCCTCGTCGATGTGAGCGTCGGTGGGGCCCAACCAGCGACATTTCGTTCTCAGTGAATGCACAGGGGCCTGAAGCCGTAGAGTCGGATGAACGTCCGCTCTGTTACCGGACGGTAGTGTCCAGTCCGCCGCTGTGGGATATAGCTCGGCGGGCGATGATGGGCAAGATCTTTCGGCCCGGATCTGTCGATGGTAGCTGCGGTCGGCGAAGACGAACTCCGGTTTGCTGCGGGGCTTGCCACGCTGGCCTCGATCGAGCGTGGCAGTCCTGTCTCACCCCCTGAGTCGAGCTCTTGAGGAAGGCGCTCGCAGGTGAGGATTTCTTGGTGATCGAGGACAGCGGCTGGTCGGAGCTGACCCATGGACGCTCGCCCTACGATGAGGCTTCGATGTGGTTCAAGGCCTTGACGGGCTGTCCTCCACGCGGCTGAGCTTAGAGTTCAGATGTTGTATGGATGGCCGGGCTCCAGTGTTGTGGTCCGGCCCGTGGGGCGGCGGTCGTGCCGGCCCGGCGAGGCGGGAGTGGATGGGCGTGGAGACTCCGGGGTCGCAGTCGTCGCTGCACCGGGCCAACCTGGAGCGGGTCGTGCGCGCGGTGCGCATGGCGGGGTCGCTCACCCAGGCGGAGATCGCCCGGGCCACCGGCCTGTCGGCGGCGACGGTCTCCAATATCGTCCGGGAGCTGAAGGAGGGCGGGACCGTCGAGGTGACGCCCACCTCCTCCGGGGGCCGGCGGGCCCGAGCCGTCTCGCTCTCCGGTGACGCCGGGATCGTCGTGGGTGTCGACTTCGGCCACACCCACCTGCGGGTGGCCGTCGGGAACCTCGCCCACCGGGTGCTGGCCGAGGAGGCCGAACCGCTGGATGTGGACGCCTCCGCCGCCCAGGGGCTGGCCCGGGCGGAACACCTGGTCAAGAGCCTGATCGCGGCGGCGGGCATCAGCCCCGACAAGATCGTCGGGGTGGGTCTGGGCGTGCCCGGGCCCATCGACGTGGAGTCCGGTGTGCTGGGCTCGACCGCGATCCTGCCGGGCTGGGCCGGCACCAATCCCCGGGACGAGCTCGCGGGCCGGCTCGGGGTGCCCGTCCACGTCGACAACGACGCCAACCTCGGCGCCCTCGGCGAACTGGTCTGGGGTGCCGGGCGCGGGGCCGCCGACCTCGCCTACATCAAGGTCGCCAGTGGTGTCGGTGCCGGGCTCGTCATCAACGGGCAGATCTACCGGGGTCCGGGCGGCACGGCCGGGGAGATCGGCCACATCACCCTCGACGAGTCCGGCCCGGTCTGCCGCTGTGGCAACCGCGGCTGCCTGGAGACCTTCACCGCCGCCCGCTATGTCCTGCCTTTGCTGCATTCGGCCCACGGTGCCGACCTGACGATGGCGAAGATGGTGCAGCTCGCGCACGAGGGCGATCCGGGCTGCCGGCGCGTGATCGCCGACGTCGGCCGGCACATCGGCAGCGGCGTCGCGAATCTGTGCAATCTCCTCAATCCGCGCCGCGTCGTCCTCGGCGGCGACCTCGCCGAGGCCGGCGACCTGGTGCTGGCGACCGTCCGGGAGTCCGTCTCGCGCTACGCGATCCCCAGCGCCGCGCGGCAGTTGGAGATCGTCCCGGGCGCGCTGGGCGGCCGTTCCGAGGTGCTGGGCGCGCTGGCGCTCGTCCTGAGCGAGATGGGCGACGCGACGCTGCTGGACGGCACCGGGGTGGCTCTGGCGCCCGCCCCGGGCCGCTGACGGTCGCTGACGGCCGCTGACGGCCGCTGACGGCCGCTGACGGACACCGGCGGACGTCCACGGGCAACGACCCGGCCGCACGGGACGAGTGACGCTCCGGCGTGCCTTGAGTTCACACAGATAACGAATGGCATCGTTGCCATCTCGTTAAGGATTTACTTCTTGACGCTCACTTGGCGGCCGAGTTGACTTCCAGCCACCTCGGCCGCAACGACGCGGCCTCGTCAGGGAGGTATCTGCAAGTGAATTCTCATCTGCGTCGCACGGCAGTGGCCGTGGCCACCGTTTCCCTGGCCGCCGGCCTGGCCGCCTGTGGCAGTGCCAAGGAAGCCGGTGGCGGGGAGAAGAAGAAGGACAAGGACGGCCCGCTCACCATCGGCCTCCTGCTCCCGGAGAACCAGACCGCGCGGTACGAGCGTTTCGACAAGCCGCTGATCGAGAAGAAGATCAAGGAATTGGCGGGGGCGGACACCGTCGTCCTCTACGAGAACGCCAAGCAGGACGCCTCGGTCCAGCAGCAGCAGGTCGACACGATGATCACCAAAAAGGTCGACGCGCTGATCGTCGACGCGGTGGACGCGAAGTCGATAGCCTCCTCGGTGAAGAAGGCGGCCGACAAGGGCATTCCCGTCGTGGCGTACGACCGGCTGGCCGAAGGCCCGATCAAGGCCTACACCTCCGTCGACAACGAGCGGGTCGGCAAGATCCAGGGCGAGTCGCTGCTCAAGGAGCTCGGCGACAACGCCTCCAAGGGCGAGATCGTGATGATGAACGGCGCGATCACCGACCCCAACGCCAAGATGTACAAGGACGGCGCCCACTCCGTGCTCGACGGCAAGGTCAAGGTCGGCAAGGAGTACGACACCAAGGAGTGGAAGCCGGAGAACGCCAACGAGAACATGAAGGGCGCCATCTCCTCGCTCGGCAAGGAGAACATCGTCGGCGTCTACTCCGCCAACGACGGCATGGCCGGCGGCATCATCACCGCCATGAAGAGCGCCGGCTTCGACAAGCTCCCGCCGGTCACCGGCCAGGACGCCGAACTCTCCGCCGTCCAGCGCATCCTCGCCGACGAGCAGTTCATGAGCGTCTACAAGCCCTACAAGCCCGAGGCGGACGCCGCGGCCGAGCTGGCCGTCGCCCTCGCCAAGGGCAAGGGTGTCGAGGGCGTCGCCAAGAGCACCGTCGACAGCGGCACCCAGAAGAAGGTCCCGTCCATCATCGTCACCCCCTTCGCGCTGACCAAGGCCGACATCGGGAAGTACGTGGGCAAGGAGGGCTTCTTCGGCCTCGACGAGATCTGCACCGACAAGTACAAGGAGCAGTGCGAGAAGGCCGGGCTGAAGTAGTCCGCCCCGGAGCGGCCGGTCCGCTCCCGGCCGCGGCGGCCGCCCCCGCCGCCGCGGCCCCCTTGTCAGCCCCCAACGAGCACCCCGTCCGGCCCGCCCCCCCGGCACCGGACGGACCCCGGCCGGACCGGCGGAGCGGTCCGCCGGCCGGGCGGGTGAAGGAGATGATGCACGTGTCCGCTACGCCCGTGCTGGCGTTGCGCGGGATCTCCAAGCGGTTCGGCGCCGTCCAGGCACTCACGGACGTCGAGCTGGAGATCCACGCCGGAGAGGTGGTCGCCCTGGTCGGCGACAACGGCGCCGGCAAGTCCACCCTCGTCAAGACCATCGCGGGCGTCGGCCCCGCCGACGACGGCGTGATCGAGTGGGAGGGCCGTCCCGTCACCGTGGACCGGCCGCACACCGCCCAGGAGCTGGGCATCGCGACCGTCTACCAGGACCTCGCCCTGTGCGACAACCTCGACGTGGTCGGCAACCTCTTCCTCGGACGCGAGATCGTCCGCGCGGGGGTGCTCGACGAGGTCGAGATGGAGCGCCGCTCGCGTGAGCTGCTCTCCACCCTGTCCATCCGTATCCCCAGCGTCCGGATCCCCATCGCCTCGCTCTCCGGCGGGCAGCGGCAGACCGTCGCCATCGCCCGCTCGCTGCTCGGCGAGCCCCGGATCGTCATCCTCGACGAGCCCACCGCCGCCCTCGGCGTCGAGCAGACCGCCCAGGTCCTGGACCTGGTGGAGCGGCTGCGCGAGCGGGGCCTCGGCGTGATCCTCATCAGCCACAACATGGCCGACGTCAAGGCCGTCGCCGACCGGGTCGCCGTGCTGCGGCTGGGTCGCAACAACGGCACCTTCGACGTCCGCACGACCTCCCAGGAAGAGATCATCTCCGCGATCACCGGCGCCACGGACAACGCCGTCACCCGCCGCAAGGCCCGCACGACCGCCGGGGAGGCGACCCCGTGACAACCGACCTGTCCAAGGACGAACCCAGGAACGAGCCCGGGAAGGAGCCCGAGCCCGGGAACGAGCCCGAGGGCGCCCCCCAGGACGCCCCGCCGGAGGCCCCGCCCGCCGCGGCGGCCGCCGTCACGGCCGTCGACCCGCGCCTGCTGGTGCGCCAGGAGGGCTTCGCCGGCTACTGGGCCGAATTCCGCCGCAAGCTGCGCAGCGGCGAGCTGGGCTCGCTGCCCGTCGTGGTCGGGCTGATCGTGATCGGCCTGGTCTTCCAGCTGCGCGACTCCGCCTTCCTCGGCGCCGAGAACCTCTCCAACCTCTTCGTCACCGCGTCCGGCACCGGCCTGATCGCCGTCGGCATCGTCTTCGTGCTGATCCTCGGCGAGATCGACCTGTCCGTCGGCTCGGTCAGCGGCCTGGCCGCGGCGACCTTCGCCGTGCTCAACGTGAACCACGGCGTGCCCGAGTGGCTCGCGCTCGTCGCGGCGATCCTCTCCGGCGCCCTCGTCGGCGCGCTGCACGGCTTCTTCTTCGCCCGGATCGGCGTCCCCGCCTTCGTGGTCACCCTGGCCGGTCTGCTCGGCTGGAACGGCCTGATGCTCCAGGTCCTCGGGTCCAACGGCACGATCAACCTCGACGACTCCGGTCTGGTCGCGGGGCTCACCAACCACTACTTCAGCGACGTCGCCGCCGCCTACGGCCTGGCCACCCTGAGCGTCCTGGCGTTCCTGCTGGTCTCGCTGCGCGACAGCAAGCGGCGCGAGGCGGTCGGCGTCCCCAGCCGCCCGCTCAGCGAGATCCTGCTGCGGACCGGCGCCCTGGCGGTGCCCGCCTACGTGGTGGCCTGGCTCTTCAACGAGTACAAGGGCCTCCCGCTGGCCGTGGTGATCTTCCTCGGGGTGGTGGTCGCCCTGGACCTGGTGCTGCGCCGCACGTCCTACGGGCGCAAGGTCTTCGCCCTGGGCGGCAGCGTCGAGGCGGCCCGCCGGGCCGGCATCAACGTCGCGGCGGTCCGGATCTCCGTCTTCGCGCTCTCCGGCACCATGGCGGCGCTCGGCGGCATGTTCCTGGCCTCCCAGATCAACGCGGCCAACCAGTCCTCCGGGGCCGGCAGCCTGCTGATGAACGCCATCGCCGCGGCCGTCATCGGCGGCACCAGTCTCTTCGGCGGGCGCGGCAAGACCTGGTCCGCGCTGCTGGGCGTGCTGGTGATCCAGTCCATCGCCTCCGGCATGGCCCTGCTGGGCATCGCCTCGGCCGTCCAGTACATGATCACCGGCGCGGTGCTGCTGGCCGCCGTCGTGATCGACTCGGTCTCCCGCAGGACGCAGAAGACCGCCGGACGGGCGTAGGGCTCGTACGTACGAACGGGTGGGCCCCGGGCCGGTGCGGTCCGGGGCCCACCCGCGCCCCTTTCCGGCGGTTTGGGGTCCTACGGGGCCCCCGCGGGGCCGGTCGGGTGGTGCGGCGGGCATCACCCGTTCATCGCCACCGCGGGCGGAACATTAGACTCGACGGATCTGGAAGCTTCTCCGAGCTTCTGCACGCTTCTATCAGCCGACAGCTCGATCAAGAGGAGGCACGGGTGGCCCTGCTGACCCGCATCAGGGGACCGCGCGACCTGGACCGGCTCGGCCCGGAGCAGCTCGACCGGCTCGCCGCGGAGATCCGCACCTTCCTGGTCGACGCCGTCTCCAAGACCGGCGGCCACCTGGGCCCCAACCTGGGCGTCGTCGAGCTGACCATCGCCATGCACCGCGTCTTCGACTCCCCGAAGGACAAGATCCTCTTCGACACGGGGCACCAGGCGTACGTCCACAAGCTGCTCACCGGCCGCCAGGACTTCTCGAAGCTCCGCGCCAAGGGCGGCCTGTCCGGCTACCCCTCGCGCGCCGAGTCCGAGCACGACGTGATCGAGAACAGCCACGCCTCCACCGTCCTGGGCTGGGCCGACGGCCTGGCCAAGGCCAACCAGGTGCTGGGCAAGGACGACCACGTCGTCGCCGTCATCGGTGACGGCGCGCTCACCGGCGGCATGGCCTGGGAGGCGCTCAACAACATCGCCGTGGCCAAGGACCGCCCGCTGGTGATCGTCGTCAACGACAACGAGCGCTCCTACGAGCCCACCATCGGCGGCCTCGCCAACCACCTGGCGACCCTGCGCACCACCGACGGCTACGAGCGCTTCCTGGCCCGCGGCAAGGACCTCCTGGAGCGCACCCCCGTCCTCGGCAAGCCCCTCTACGAGACGCTGCACGGCGCCAAGAAGGGCCTCAAGGACTTCATCGCCCCGCAGGGCATGTTCGAGGACCTGGGCCTGAAGTACGTCGGCCCGATCGACGGCCACGACATCGAGGCCCTGGAGTCCGCGCTCCAGCGCGCCAAGCGCTTCGGCGGCCCCGTCCTGGTGCACTGCCTCACCCAGAAGGGCCGCGGCTACAAGCACGCCGAGCAGAACGAGGCCGACCGCTTCCACGGCATCGGCGCCATCCACCCCGACACCGGCCTGCCCGTCGCCTCCGGCGGCGCCAGCTGGACCTCCGTCTTCGCCGACGAGATGGTCGAGCTCGGCCGCGAGCGCGAGGACATCGTCGCCATCACGGCCGCGATGATGCAGCCCGTGGGCCTCGGCAAGTTCGCCAAGGCCTTCCCCGACCGCGTCTACGACGTCGGCATCGCCGAGCAGCACGCCGCCACCTCCGCGGCCGGCCTGGCCACCGGCGGCCTCCACCCGGTCTTCGCCGTCTACGCCACCTTCCTCAACCGCGCCTTCGACCAGGTGCTCATGGACGTGGCCCTCCACCAGTGCGGCGTCACCTTCGTCCTCGACCGGGCCGGCGTCACCGGCGACGACGGCGCCTCCCACAACGGCATGTGGGACATGTCGATCCTCCAGGTCGTGCCCGGCCTGCGGATCGCCGCCCCGCGCGACGCCGACCAGGTCCGCGCCCAGCTGCGCGAGGCCGTCGAGGTCAAGGACGCGCCCACCGTCGTGCGCTACTCCAAGGGCACGGTCGGCCCGGCCGTCGAGGCCGTGGGCCGCGTCGGCGGCATGGACGTCCTGCGCGAGCCCGCCGAGGGCACCGAGCGTCCGGACGTCCTCATCGTCTCCGTCGGCGCCCTCGCCCCCATGTGCCTGGAGGTCGCCGACCTGCTGGACAAGCAGGGCATCTCCGCCACCGTCGTCGACCCGCGCTGGGTCAAGCCCGTCGACGAGGCCCTGCCCGGCCTGGCCGAGCGGCACCGCGTCGTCGTCACCGTCGAGGACAACGGCCGTGTCGGCGGCGTCGGTTCGGCCGTCGCCCAGGCGCTGCGCGACGCGGGCGTCGACCTCCCGCTGCGCGACTTCGGCATCCCGCCGCGCTTCCTCGACCACGCCTCCCGCAAGGAGGTCATGGCCGAGATCGGGCTGACGGCTCCCGACATCGCCCGTCAGGTCACCGGCCTCGTCGCGAAGCTCGACGGGCGTCTGGAGGACGTCCCCGAGGGCCCGGCCGAGACCGCCGACGCCGTGCGGGACTGACCCCCGCTCACACCGCCGCACCGGAAGGGCCGGCCGCGACCACGTACGAGTGGTCCGGTCGGCCCTTCCGCATGGATGCGCCGGACCTCCATCGGGTGAATCCTGGACGGGGTGGCTGTGGCCGCCCGTTCAGGGCACCGATCATCGCGGACACTCGCTCAGTTCAGGGAGGACGAGTGTGACGCCGACCAGGTGGAGGTGAGCCGATGAGCACAGCGCAATCCGACCGGAACGGCCGCGGCAGGGGCGGCATGTTCCGGACCAAGAGCGTGGAACAGTCCATCCAGGACACCGAGGAGCCCGAGCACGCGCTCAGAAAGGACCTCTCGGCACTCGATCTCACCGTCTTCGGTGTCGGCGTCGTCATCGGCACCGGCATCTTCGTCCTCACCGGAAAGGTCGCCAAGGAGAACGCCGGACCCTCCGTCGCGCTCGCCTTCGTCGTGGCCGGTGTGGCGTGCGGCCTCGCCGCGCTGTGCTATGCCGAGTTCGCCTCCACCGTGCCGGTCGCCGGGTCCGCGTACACGTTCTCGTACGCCTCGCTCGGCGAGCTGCCCGCCTGGATCATCGGCTGGGACCTCGTCCTGGAGCTGGCGCTGGGCTGCGCCGTGGTCGCCGTCGGCTGGTCCGGCTACATCCAGTCGCTGATGGACAACGCGGGCTGGCATCTGCCGTCGGCCCTGTCCGGGGTGCACGACGGCGGCTTCGGCTTCGACATCCTCGCCGCCGCCCTGGTGCTGCTCCTGACGGGCATCCTGGTCGCCGGCATGAAGCTGTCCTCGCGGGTGACGGCCGTCGTGGTCGGGGTGAAGGTCACCGTCGTCCTCCTCGTCATCATCGTCGGCGCCTTCTTCATCAACGGCTCCAACTACGAACCGTTCGTCCCGCCCGCCAAGTCGACCGAGGGCGGCAGCGGGCTCTCGGCGCCGCTGATCCAGGTGATGTTCGGCTTCACCCCGTCCAACTTCGGCGTCATGGGCATCTTCGCCGCGGCCGCCGTGGTCTTCTTCGCCTTCATCGGCTTCGACATCGTCGCCACCGCCGCCGAGGAGACCCGCAACCCGCAGCGCGACCTGCCGCGCGGCATCCTCGGCTCGCTCATCATCTGCACGGTGCTCTACGTGGCCGTGTCCATCGTCGTCACCGGCATGGAGAAGTACGACCGGCTCTCCACCAAGGCGCCGCTCGCCGACGCCTTCAAGGACCTCGGTCACCCCTTCTGGGCCGGCCTGATCAGCTTCGGCGCGGCCGTCGGCCTCACCTCCGTCTGCATGATCCTGCTGCTGGGCCAGAGCCGGGTCTTCTTCGCCATGAGCCGCGACGGCCTGCTGCCCCGCTTCTTCTCGACCGTCCACCCCCGCTACGGCACGCCGTACCGCTCGACGATCCTGCTGGGCGTCGTCGTCGCCGTGGTCGCGGGCTTCACCTCCATCGACGTGCTGGCCGAACTGGTCAACATCGGCACGCTCTTCGCCTTCGTCGTCGTCGCGCTCGGCGTCGTCATCCTCCGCCGCACCCGCCCCGACCTGCCGCGCGCCTTCCGCACCCCGTTCGTCCCCGTCGTCCCGGCGCTCTCCATCCTGGGATCGCTGTGGCTGATGCTGAACCTCCCCGCCGAGACCTGGGTGCGGTTCGCCGTGTGGATGGTCATCGGCGTCGTCGTCTACTTCATCTACGGACGCCGCAAGAGCCGGGTCAGCGAGGCCGAGCGCGTCCAGCGGCCCACCATCTGACCCGTTCGCCCCACCCGCCGTCCTACCCGTCCGTACCGCCGTCCGCGTCCCGTCCGGGGCGCGGACGGCCCGTCGGACCCGCCGGTCGCACCGTGCGCGGCCCCGCCACCTCGGCACCCAGCGCCCGCACCCGCTCCCGCAGCTCCCGGTCCGCGGTGACCACCAGGCAGCGCCGGCCCGGCTCCCGGGCGGCCACCAGTTCCACCACGGCGTCGTCGCCACTGCCCCCGGCCGCCTCCACCCGCACCCCCGGCACCGACCGCACCTCCCGCGCCGCGCCCTCCACCACCAGCACGACCTCCAGCGGCCCCGGCAGCGGCGGATCGAGGGCCGGGGACGGCAGCCCCGCCTCCGCGTACGGCACCAGGGCGTCGCGCAGCCGCTCGGCCGCGGCCCGCCGGTCGCGCCACCAGCCGTCGGGCACGGATCCCACGACATTGGCGGCGTCCACGACAAGAACTGCGGGTCTCATGGCGCCAGCCTCGCACGACCGACGGCCCGGGAGCCGCGAGCGGGCGCAATGTTATTGTCGAGGGTCGACAAAAAGCTCCAAGAGAGGCTGGCAGCGAGTCATGGCAGTGCGGACGTCCACCCCCACCACCGGCTGGTTGCTGCGGGGCAAGGACGGACGGCTGACGGCCTACGCGCCCGCCTCCGGAGGCCTCGTCCGGTGGACCGAGACCCGCCCCGGCGGCCCCGAGTGGACCGGCCCCGAGCGCTTCCAGGTGCCGGGCCTGGAGCCGTACCTGTCCATAGCGCAGAGCCCCGAGGGCTACGTCAGCCTCGCCGGGCTGCGCCGCCGCGCCCACGACGACGGCCGCGCCGAGACCGACGTCGTCTACACGACCCAGTTCCAGCCCGGCCGCGCCCTCACCACCTGGCGCTCGATCGGCACCCCCTACGGTCAGGACTGGCAGCGCGCCGACCAGATCGGCGCCCCCACGGCCGTCGTCGACCGGGTCGGCCTCCACATCTTCGTCCGCAACGCCGGCGGCGGCGTCTGCGGGCGGCGCCAGGACGCGCGCGGCGTCTGGGGGCCCTGGACGGATATGAAGGGCAGTCACGTCCTCGACACGATGTCCGCCGCCGTCACCCCCGAGGGACGCGTCGAACTCCTCGCACCCGCCGGCGAATTCGTCCTGCGCTGGCGCCAGGAGGAGCCCGGCGGCCCGCTGCGGCGCGTCCTGAACACCCCGGCCAAGCCGCTGACCGGCTCCGCCTCCTCGGCCCCCGCCGCCGACGGCGGCATCGTCCACTTCTGGCGCGACTCCGCCGACCGCGTCCTCCACGTCCAGCGCCCCGCCGCGCCCACGGGCCCCGGCGACCAGGAGGGCGCCGAGGCCCCCGCCCCGGTGGCCGTGCCCTCCCTGGGCGGCGAGGCGAGCGGCCCCGTGGCGGTGCTCCGCACCACGCTGGACGGGCAGGAATGCACGGTCCTCGCCCAGCGCGCCGCCTCCGGGCTGCCGGCCGTCACCGCGTACGCCGGCCGGGAGGACGAGGCCGTCGAGGCGGGCTGGTCGGAGACGGGCGAGGAGTGCGTGGGCGCTCCGGCGCTGGCCCTCGATGCGAAGGACCGCCTGGTGGTGGCGGTCATCGGGGTGGACGGGACGCTGCGGGTCGCGCGGCAGCGGGTGGATGAGCCGGGGCTGGCGCTGGGCCCCTGGACTCGGGTGGGGTAGCGCGGGGCTCCGCCCCGGACCCCGGTTCTCAGTCTCCCCCGGCTACCGCTGGGAGGTGCCCCCGGACGGGCTGATATTTCCGCCCGTCCGGCGTTCAACGATCACAGCCGCTTCGCGCTGCGCAGGCCCGTCGCGTAGAAGCCGTTGCCGTCCAGGCGCGCCGTGCCGCCCTTGTCGCCGAAGGTGGGGCCGTTGGCCTCCTCGCGGCTGGAGATGAAGCGGGGCTTGCCGTCCGTGTCGAGGCCCATGTAGATGCCCACGTGGTCGAGCCGGTCGCCGGTGCGCTTGTCGATCTCGAAGAAGACCAGGTCGCCCGGCTGGAGCTTGTCGATGGCCTCCGGGCGCTTGCCGGTCAGCTCCAGCACCGGTACGCCGGGGGAGAGGCGGGCCATGCCGTTGGCCGTCCGGGGCAGGCCGTCGCCCTTGATGTCCTTGCCCAGCAGCGGGTAGCGGGCGCGGTAGCCGTAGACGGTGCGGACGAAGCCCGAGCAGTCCATGGCCCGGAAGCGCTGTGCCTCGGGCTTCTCCACGGTCCCGTCGCGGAAGGTGTACGGGATGCCGAGGTAGTCGTAGAAGTCCGACTGCTCCAGGCGCATGTCGCCGGCCTCGGAGCCCTTGGGGTTCAGCGGGCCGAACTGGGCGTCGCCCGCGTAGGGGACGCCCCGGGCGTCCTTCTTCTGCGGGGCGCCCTCCAGGTAGTCCATGGCGAAGGCGAAGACGTCCGCCTCCTTGCTGTTCAGGTTCTTGCCGAACCACTCCTTGAACCACGCCGACTTCTCCGCGCCCTCCTTCCAGGCCTCCGGCAGCAGGCGCACCCAGCTGTCGGTGGTCACCTTGGCCGAGGTGTAGTTGGGCTCGGTGAAGGTCCGGCTGGGGCCGGTGAGCACGGCGGTGCGGGCGCTGTCCGTGAAGGTGGCCAGGACCGCGCCGTCGCCGGAGCGGACGACCGTACGGGCCGGGTTGGCCAGCCGCTCGAAGCGCCGCTCGCCGGAGGGGAGCGCCTTGCCCGCGGCCGTGTTCGCCGAGCCGCCGACGGCCTGGACGGGCGGCGCCTTCTCCTCCTGCTGCTCGCGGAGCTCCACCGTCAGGTAGGCGCTGGTGCCCAGCAGGCCGAGCACGACGAGCGTCTGTATCGCACGCTGCTTACCGGGGCCCTTTGGCTTCTTCCGGGACATCGATCTGCGCTCCGTGGGTCTGGGACGGGTCAGGCGGTGGGCATGAAGCCGAGCAGGATGCCGGCGGTCAGGACGACGTAGTTGGCGAGCGACACGGTGCCGGTGGCCAGCAGCGTCGCCCCGCGGGGCTGGCGCACCAGCTGGTAGGCGATCAGGCCGGGGACGATGAAGCCGAGCGTCTGGTTCGCGTACATCAGCGGGAACTGCTGCTGGAGGATGACGTAGAGGGTGGCCTGGAGCACCACGCCGGTCAGCACGACCGCGGCGAACAGCCGCTTGCCGTAGAGGATGACGTAGCGCTGGAGCAGCAGGGTGCCCAGGTAGGTCAGCACGGTGATGCCGACGACCATGGCGGCGCGCTGGAGGTCCTCGACCAGGGTGAGGGCCAGCCAGCCGGGGGTGATCATGCCGCCGGGGGAGAGGTTGGTGGTCAGGTAACAGACCAGGGAGAACAGCAGGCCCAGGGCGATCCCGATGGCGGCGATCTCCGGGGTGAGGACGGCGGGGATCAACGGAAATCTCCTGTGGACTCTATATACGTCGGGACATACACCGCGGACTCCTCCGGCTGCTGCGGCGGCGTCTGCTGCGGCTGCGCGGATTCGTCCGCCGGGAGCTCGGCGAGCCGCTCCAGCAGCAGTTCGCCCTGGCCGTGGATGTTGCCGATGGCCACCAGGGAGGCGCCCGGGCCCAGCCGGCCCAGGATCTCCCGCTCCAGCTCGGCCGCGTCGCGCCGGTCGCCGCCGAGGTCGACGACCCGGTCGCGCCACTCGGCGGGGATGGCGTCGTGGGCGCTCTTGGTGGGGTGGCCGATGAGGAAGACCGAGTCGGGGGCCAGCCGGGGGATGATCTCGCCCATCTGGCCGTTGCGCTCGACGCGGTCGGGGCGGCAGTTGATGAGGACGTGCAGCGGCCGCTCGACGGCGCCCAGGCTGAGCAGCTGTTCGACGTTCATCAGGGTCGACTCGGGGTCGTTGGCCGCGAAGATGTTGGCGAAGCGGAACGGCATGCCGTCGGGGGTGAGGTAGCGCTCCACGGAGAGCACGCCGGGGTCCGGCGGGGCGTCGTACATGCCCTGGAGCGCGGTGGCGCGGTCGACGCCGAGGAGCTCGGCGACGGCCAGGGCGATGGCGACGTTCTCCTTGAACGTGAACCAGCTGAAGCCGCGCAGCTCGGCGTCGGTGACCGTCTCCGGGTCGACCGCGATGAGCCGGCAGTCGCGCTTGGCGGCCTCCTGGCGCAGGATGTGCAGCCGGTCGCGCTCGGCGGTGACGCAGATGCCGCCGTGCGGCATGGAGCGGCTCAGCGAGCGGGCGACGTCGTCCAGGGTGGGGCCCATCTCGGCGAGGTGGTCCTCGCGGACGTTGCACAGCACGCCGATGGTGGAGCGGATCAGCTTGGTCTGGTTGACCTCCTGCAGGGCCGGCATGACGGCCATGCACTCGATCACCAGGGCGTGCGGGCGGTAGGCGGCGGCGCGGCGCACGATGCCGATCTGCTCGACGACGTTGGCGATGCCGAACTTGCGGTAGACCGGCTCCTCGGTGGCGTCCGGGTGGATGAAGCGGGCCGCGGTGCCGGTGGTCTTGGCGACCGTGACCAGCCCGCCGCCGCGCAGGGCGCCGGCGCACAGCCGGGTGATGGAGCTCTTGCCGCGGATGCCGTTGATGAGCACCCGGGTGGGGATCAGGTCGAGGTTGGTGAAGTGGCGGCGCTGCTCGATCACGCCCGCGACCAGCACGATGGCGCAGCAGATCACCAGGACGGTGTAGAGGAAGAGCACGGTGGTCAGTTCCTTCCGGCCGTCGGCCGCTCGGCGCTCGCGCGCAGCCGCTGCCGGATGAGTTCGAGGTTCCGCACGACCGCGCCGACCTCGTCGTGGTGCTGCGGGAAGAGCACCGTCCTGCGGTCGCCGCCGGCCAGCGCCTCGGCCCGGTCGGCCAGGGCGTGGAGAGGGCGGATGACGATGATGTAGAGCCAGCCCAGGCAGGCCACGGCGGCGGTCAGGCCGAGCAGCCCGGCGAGCATGGTGCGCCGCTGGGCGCTGTACTCGGGCAGCTCCAGCCAGGAGGTCGGCTGGGAGCTCACGACCTGCCAGTCGAGGTCCTTGACCGCGCCGCCGCCGGTGAAGGGCGCGGCGGCCGCGATGTCGGAGGAGGAGCCGCTGCGGTGGAGGACGGCGGTGCCGGACGACTTCTCGGTGTGCTTGCGGGCGGTGACCGCGAGGTCGTCGAGGTGTCCGCCGGGCAGCTTGGAGAAGGCCCGGAAGCCGTGGGCGCGGTCGGCGGCGACGATGCGGTGGCCCTTGTCGATCAGCCACACCTGGCCCAGGCCGGGCCGGGTGACCAGGGAGATGAGGAACTGCGGGTCGTACTCGCCGACCACCGCGCGGTCCTTGCTGCCGGGCACGGCCGCGTAGGCCGCGACGGCCGGCTCCTTGCCCGAGGTGTTGAGCTGGACGACGGCGTCGGCGTGCGGGGGCTTGCCGCCCGGGTGGTGGGGCGCGTCCCCGGCCCGGGAGAGGACCTTGCCCGCCCCGTCGATGACGTAGACGGACCGGTAGCGGCCGTGTTCACGCAGGGTCTTGTCGAGGACGGCCTTCTCGGCGCCCTCCGCGGTCTTCCCGCCGGCCAGGGTCTGGGCGACGGAGGCCACGTCGGCCCAGCCCTCGTTGAGCGCCTTGCGGACGCGGTCGGAGGCGGTGTCGGTGCGCCGGCGCTGGTCGTCGACGAGCTGCTGGGGTACGGACACGGTGGCGCCGGCGCGGTTGACGAGCAGCAGCAGCGGGCCGGCCCAGGCGAGCAGGACCAGGGCGCAGACGGCGACGGTGGCCGTGGCGCCGAAGCCGCCGCGGGCCCGGCCGGTGCGGGTGGGGCGGCCGCCGAGCAGCTGGCGGCGCAGGCTCTCCAGCGCGGCGCCGGTGCGGGCCGCCTCGCGGCCGGTGAAGCGCTCCACCGGGCGGTCGAGCTCACCGCGGGCGAGGCGGCGGCTCTCCAGGTAGAGGCGGAGCAGCGGCCGCTGGACGGTGCGCAGCAGCACCCAGCCGACCAGCAGGGCGAGGACGAGGAGGACGCCGGCGGCGACGAGGCCGAAGGCCTGGGTGCGGACGACGGCCGGGTCCTCGGTGACGTCGACCGAGGTGATCACCGAGAGGCCGAGGGTGCCGGCGGCGCTGGTCTCGCCGGGGGTGCGGCCGGCGGCGGCGTAGCCCACGGCCGTACGGACGTCGCCGCGCTTGTCGCCCATGAGGTGGCCGCTGGCGCCGGGGTGGCCGCTGCCGGCCTCGGGTGTCTTCGCGGACTGGGCGGCGGCGGTCCTGCGGGCGTTCTTGGCCCAGGCCTTGCGGGCGACCGACGGGCCGTCGCTGGCCAGGACGGTGCCGGCGGAGTCGACGACCAGCAGGGAGCGGTCCTCGCCGGAGGAGATGCCGGGGACGTTGAGGGTGCCGGAGGCGACGAGGAGCCGGGGGGCCGAGGCGCCGGGGAGGGCGGCGACGACGAGCATGCGGGTGTCGCCGGAGGGGAGCTTGACCAGGCGGGGGCCGAGCGGGTCGGCCTCCTTGCCGTCCTCGCCCTTCTTCCCGCCCTTGCTCTTGATGATCGTGTCGAGCGGGATGTTCTCGCCGCGGGCGGCGAGCAGGGTGCCGCCGGCCGGGTCGATGACGGCGGTGCCGCGCCACTTGTTGTAGACCTTGCCGAGCCGGTCGAGGACGTCGTCGGGGTCGGAGCCGGCGTAGACGGCGGCGGCCCGCTGGATGTCGGTGATGCTCTCGTCGAGCGAGGCGCGCAGCGACAGGGCGCCGTCCTCGGCGACGTGCTGCTGAGAGGTGAGGACGGCCGTGTCGATCGCGGACCGGTCGCGGTCGCCGAGCACGAGGGCGGTGGTGCCCGCCACGGCCAGCAGCAGGGCGAGCAGGGCGGCTATGGGAGGCCGGGCACCGCCCAGCAGGGGCATGTCGGCGCGGCGGCGGACCTTGCGACGGCGGGTGCCGCGCGAAGCGGACAACAGTCTTCCTCTCGGTCGCGGCACGCGGGGCACACCGGGACCACGGGGTTCCTGAACAGTCGGCCGCACTGCGTCATTGAAGGTCAATCGATCGGATTGTAGGCAAATTCTAAAGTCTTGCCAAAAGGGATTGTGTGGCCACGGTCAAATCCGGCCTTTTGGCGTCACTATTCGGAAAGGGTGAGCGGACGCAATCCGTCGTCCTCCGCGCCGCGATTGAGGACGATGCCGCGCGTACGCTCGAAGGCCGTCCGATAGCGCGCCCGCCGCTTCGCGGTGAGGTCCTCCCGGCGCAGCGCGGCCCCCACGTCCACCAGCCGGATCTTCGGCTCGAGCTCCACCAGGGTCGGGACGAAGCGGGCGTCCTTCACCGACCACTTGCCGTTTCTCCTGCCGAACTCGAACCAGCCCATCACCCCCTCCTCGGTGATGCCGACCGGCTCCGCGTGCCGCGCCACCTGATTGCCCAGACCGTAGGCCACCCACGTGTCCCCGACCTTCTCGAAGGGCTGCACCACATGCGCGTGGTGCCCGATCACCAGGTCGATGCCGGTCTTGTCGGCGATCCGCTTCGCCATCCGCAGCTGGCTCTTGCTCGCCTCGTTGTGGCCCTCCCGGCCCCAGTGGACGCTGGCGATCACCACCTCGGCGCCGGCGGCCCGCGCCGCCTTCTCGTCGGCCGCCATCCGCTTGAGATCGATCTCGTTGACCAGCCACGGCTTGTCCTTGGGCACGGTCGTGTCGTTGAAGCCGTACGCGTACGACAGCTGCGCCACCTTCACCCCCTTCACGTCGAGGATGTTCGGGGTGGCCGCCTCCTTCGCGCTGCGCGCCGAGCCGGTGTGCTTCAGCCCCGCCGCGTCGAGCGTGTCCAGGGTGCGCTTCACGGCCTCGGGGCCGTGGTCGAGGGTGTGGTTGGAGGCCGTCGAGCAGGTGTCGTAGCCGATGTCCTTGAGCGTCCCGGCTATCTGCGGCGGCACGCTGAACTTCCGGTAGCCGAGAAAGGGCCCCTTGGGATCGGCCATGACCGTCTCCAGGTGGCACACGGCCAGGTCCGCCTTGCTCACCACCGGCTTGACGCCGGCCATGACGGCGGCGAAATCCGGGCCCGGCCGGCCCGCCGCCGCGGCGTCCTTCCGGGCCTGATCCGTGATCTCCGGATGGATCAGGATGTCGCCGCCCGCGGCCAGTGTGAACGACGCCTCATCGACGCCGTCGTCGTCACTGAGGTAGAGATATCCCGTCGTGGTCACGGCGAGGAGAGCCGCGGCGGCCAGGGCGGGGACGAGACGGCGGCGGGGGAAGCGCTTCACCGGGGTATTTTTACCGACATGAGGCTCAAGCCGGTAATCACCGTTCCCGCCGTCTCCGTGCTGCTCGGCGCGGTGACGCTGGCCGGGTGCGCCGGACTGGCCGGCTGCGCGAAGAGCGACGGCGGCGGCCACGGCCGTACGACCGCGGACGGCGCGGCCCGGCACACGGCCCCGCCCGACCCCGCCGGCTCGGTCGACCTCGGCGCCTGGATCACGTCCTTCACCGACCGCATCACGCAGGGCGGACAGTACCGGATCCCCGCCCCGGCGGACCGGCGGGCCATCGCCGACGGCGTCCGCCTGCTCCTCGACGGCGACCACGCCGCCGCCGAACGCTCCCTGGCCCGGGCCGGCTACACCGTACGCACCCTCGTCGACCGCGACGGCGGCCGGGAGTTCGCCGAGATCGCCGACGCCACCCGGGACGGCGAGACCACCCGCGGCTGGGGCCGGATCTACGTCGACCTGCGCGGACCCGTCCGCTGGTCGGTCCAGGTCCCCCACCCCGCCGCCGACCAGCGCTCCGAGCAGCTCGGCATCGGGCTGCTGCGCAGCGCCCCCGGTGGCGTGCTGGTCCTGGCGGGCGCCCACCGCGCCGCCGGCGCCGACCCGGGCAGCGACGGGAGCGAGGAGGGCTCCGGCCCCGCCGACGTCGCCCACCGCTCCGACTCGGTCTTCGCCACCGTGTCCGCCACGCTGGCCGACCGCCGCCTGCCCGCCGTCCAGGTCCACGGCTTCGCCGACAGCAGCCTGCCGGACCACGACGTGGTCGTCTCACCCGGCAAGGGTGACGCGGGGCTGCCGGCGGCACGACGGCTGGCGTCCGGCCTGCGTAAACAGAAGCTGCGGGTGTGCGAGGTGTGGCAGCGGTACTGCGGGCGGCTGGAGGGACGCACGAATGTGGAGGGGGACCATGCGGATGCGGCGGGCGTGCCGTTTTTGCATGTGGAGCACAGCCGGACCGTGCGGCTGAGCGACGAGCTGGTGGCGAGGGTGGTACGGGCCCTGGCGGAGGTCGCGCGGCGGTGGTGACCGGGGCCCGATTCAGCCCGGCCGGCGCTTGAGGCCTTACGGGAAGGGGCGGGGTGGGGGACAAAGCCCCCGACCCCGCCCCGCCGTGGTATCCGCGGCTACGCCGGGACGCTCGCCACGCCCTCGGCCAGGAAGCGGCGCCCGATGGCGCGCTCCGTGATGCCCTCGCGGTCCAGGTACGGCGTGATGCCGCCCAGGTGGAAGGGCCAGCCCGCGCCGGTGATCAGGCACAGGTCGATGTCCTGGGCCTCGGCGACGACGCCCTCGTCGAGCATCAGGCCGATCTCCTGCGCGACGGCCTCCAGGACGCGGTCCCGGACCTGCTCCTCCGTCAGGACGCTGTCGCCCTGCACCAGCAGCGCCGCGACCTCCGGGTCCAGCTCCGGCTTGCCGGAGTCGTAGACGTAGAAGCCGCGCTTGCCGGCCTTGACCACGGCGGCCAGGTTCGGGGAGACCTTGAAGCGGTCGGGGAAGGCGCCGGCCAGCGTCTCGGAGACGTGGAGACCGATCGCCGGGCCGACCAGCTCCAGCAGGACCAGCGGCGACATCGGCAGACCGAGCGGCTCGACGGCCTTCTCGGCCACCGCGACCGGCGTGCCCTCGTCGATGACGTTCTGGATCTCGCCCATGAAGCGGGTCAGGATGCGGTTGACGACGAACGCCGGGGCGTCCTTCACCAGCACCGCGGTCTTCTTCAGCTTCTTGGCGACGCCGAAGGCCGTGGCCAGCGAGGCGTCGTCGGTCTTCTCGCCGCGGACGATCTCCAGCAGCGGGAGGATCGCGACGGGGTTGAAGAAGTGGAAGCCGACGACCCGCTCGGGGTTCTTCAGCTTCGACGCCATCTCGCTGACCGACAGCGAGGAGGTGTTGGTGGCCAGGATGGTGTGCGCCGGCACGACCGCCTCGACCTCGGCGAACACCTGCTGCTTGACGCCCATCTCCTCGAAGACGGCCTCGATGACGAAGTCCGCGTCGCCGAAGGCGGCGGCCTTGTCCAGCGAGCCGGTCACCGCGGCCTTGAGGCGGTTGGCCTTGTCCTGGTTGATGCGGCCCTTGCCGAGCAGCTTGTCGATCTCGCCGTGGACGTACGCCACGCCCTTGTCGACGCGCTCCTGGTCGATGTCGGTCAGCACGACCGGCACCTCCAGGCGGCGGGCGAACAGCAGCGCCAGCTGGGAGGCCATCAGACCGGCGCCGACGACGCCGACCTTGTTGACCGGGCGGGCCAGCGACTTGTCCGGGGCACCGGCGGGGCGCTTGCCGCGCTTCTGCACCAGGTTGAAGGCGTAGATGCCGCTGCGCAGCTCGCCGCCCATGATCAGGTCCGCGAGGGCCTGGTCCTCGGCGTCGAAGCCCTGGCGCAGGTCGCCGTTCTTGGCGGCGGCGATGATGTCCAGCGCGCGGTAGGCGGCCGGAGCGGCGCCGTGCACCTTGGAGTCGGCGATGAGACGGCCGCGCTCGACGGCCCGGTCCCAGGCCTCGCCGCGGTCGATCTCGGCCCGGACGACCTCGGTGTCGCCCTTGAGGACGGAGGCCGTCCACAGCAGCGACTGCTCCAGGAAGTCGGCGCCCTCGAAGATCGCGTCGGCGATGCCGAGCTCGAAGACCTGCTTGCCGCGCAGCTGCTTGTTCTGGTTGAGCGAGTTCTCGATGATCACCGAGACCGCGCGGTCCGCGCCGATGAGGTTCGGCAGCAGGGCGCAGCCGCCCCAGCCCGGGACGAGACCCAGGAAGACCTCGGGCAGGGAGAAGGCGGGGATCGCCTTGGAGACGGTGCGGTAGGTGCAGTGGAGACCGACCTCGACACCGCCGCCCATGGCCGCGCCGTTGTAGTACGCGAAGGTCGGCACGGCCAGCGAGGCCAGACGCTTGAAGACGTCGTGGCCGCCCTTGCCGATGGCCAGCGCGTCCTCGTGGCGCTTGAGCAGCTCGACGCCCTTGAGGTCGGCGCCGACGGCGAAGATGAACGGCTTGCCGGTGATGCCGGCGCCGACGATCTCGCCGGCCGCGGCCTCGGCCTCGACCTGGTCGATCGCGACGTTCAGGTTCGCCAGCGACTTCGGGCCGAAGGTGGTCGGCTTGGTGTGGTCGAAGCCGTTGTCCAGCGTGATCAGCGCGAACCGGCCGGCCCCGGGGAGGTCCAGGTGACGCACGTGCGCCTGGGTGACGACCTCGTCGGGGAACAGCTCGGCCGCACCCTTCAGCAGCTCTGCGGTGGTGCTCACTTGTCCCCCTCGAAGTGCGGGTTCTCCCAGATGACCGTGCCGCCCATGCCGAAGCCGACGCACATGCTGGTGATGCCGTAACGGACGTGCGGCTGCTCCTCGAACTGCCGCGCGAGCTGGGTCATCAGGCGGACGCCCGACGAGGCCAGCGGGTGACCGAAGGCGATGGCGCCGCCGTACTGGTTGACGCGCGGGTCGTCGTCGGCGATGCCGTAGTGGTCCAGCAGCGAGAGCACCTGGACGGCGAAGGCCTCGTTGATCTCGAACAGACCGATGTCGTCGATCGTCAGACCGGCCTTGGCCAGGGCCTTCTCGGTGGCCGGGACCGGGCCGATGCCCATGACCTCGGGCTCCACGCCGGCGAAGGCGTACGAGACCAGGCGCATCTTGATCGGCAGGCCCAGCTCGCGGGCGACGTCCTCGGCCGCGATCAGGGAGGCGGTGGCACCGTCGTTCAGACCGGCCGCGTTGCCCGCGGTGACCCGGCCGTGCGGGCGGAACGGCGTCTTCAGACCCGCCAGGTTCTCCAGCGTGGTGCCCGGGCGCATCGGCTCGTCGGTGGTGGCCAGGCCCCAGCCCGTCTCGCCGCCCTCGGGCGACGTGCGGCGCACGGAGATCGGCACCAGGTCGGCCTGGATCTTGCCGTCGGCGTAGGCCTTGGCGGCCTTCTCCTGGCTGCGCACCGCGTACTCGTCCGCGCGCTGCTTGGTGAGGTGCGGCAGGCGGTCGTGGAGGTTCTCGGCGGTCATGCCCATGAAGAGGGCCGACTCGTCGACCAGCTTCTCCGAGACGAAGCGCGGGTTGGGGTCCACGCCCTCGCCCATGGGGTGGCGGCCCATGTGCTCGACGCCGCCGGCGAGGGCGATGTCGTAGGCACCCAGGGCGACGCCACCGGCGACCGAGGTCACGGCGGTCATGGCGCCGGCGCACATGCGGTCGATGGAGTAGCCGGGCACGGACTGCGGGAGGCCCGCGAGGATGCCGGCGGTGCGGCCCAGGGTCAGGCCCTGGTCACCGATCTGCGTCGTCGCGGCGATGGCGACCTCGTCGATCCGGGCCGGGTCGAGGTCCGGGTTGCGGCGCAGCAGCTCCCGGATGCACTTGACGACCAGGTCGTCGGCGCGGGTCTCGTGGTAGATGCCCTTCGGGCCCGCCTTGCCGAACGGGGTGCGGACGCCGTCGACGAAGACGACGTCCCTAGCGGTACGAGGCACGTTGGCTCTCCTCCAGGTACGGATCGCTGCGCGTGCGGGCATGCCGATACGGCTCCGCCGCGGTGCGGGCTGACATCCGTCATGCTACTTGCGGGTAACCATGCTGCCCAGACCCTTCGGCGGGAGCGGCGAAGGTCACATTCCGTCCCCGGGGCTCCGCCCCGGACCCCGGTCCTCAAACGCCGGACGGGCTGGATTTCTCCAGCCCGTCCGTAGGAGCCGACTCAGCCCGTCGTCTCCGTCAGCGCCTTCACCAGGCCCGGTGTCACCTGCTCCACCTGCCACGGGCGCGCCCCGTGCGCGGTGAGGGTCTCCGCCACCGCCTCCGGCGTCGGGTTCCGCGGCGGCTCCCAGCACAGGCGGCGGACCGTGTCGGGGGTGATCAGGTTCTCCTGCGGCATGGTGAGCCGCTCGGCGATCTCGGTGACGGCCGCGCGGGCGGCCGTCAGGCGGGCGGCGGCCACCGGGTCCTTGTCGGCCCAGGCGCGCGGCGGGGGCGGGCCGGTCAGCGGCTGGCCGGGCTGGGGCAGTTCGGCCTCGGGCAGCGCGCGGGCGCGGTCGACGGCGGTCTGCCACTGCTCCAGCTGCTTGCGGCTCATGCGGTGCCCGAAGCCGGGCAGGGCGGCGAGCGCTTGGGCGTTCGGCGGCATGTTCAGGGCGGCCTCGATGATCGCTCCGTCGCCGAGCACCTTGCCGGGGGAGACGTCGCGCCGCTGGGCGATGTGGTCGCGCGCGGTCCACAGCTCGCGCACCACGGCCATCTGGCGGCGCCGGCGCACCTTGTGCATGCCGGAGGTGCGGCGCCACGGGTCCTTGCGGGGCGGGGCGGGCGGCGCGGAGGCGATGGCGTCGAACTCCTGGCGTGCCCACTCCAGCTTGCCCTGCCGGTCCAGCTCGGTCTCCAGCGCGTCGCGCAGGTCGACCAGCAGCTCCACGTCCAGGGCGGCGTAGCGCAGCCACGGCTCGGGCAGCGGGCGGGTGGACCAGTCCACGGCGGAGTGGCCCTTCTCCAGGGCGTATCCCAGGACGTTCTCGACCATGGCGCCGAGGCCGACGCGGGCGAAGCCGGCGAGGCGTCCGGCGAGCTCGGTGTCGAAGATCCGCCGCGGGGTCATCCCTATCTCGCGCAGACAGGGCAGGTCCTGGGTGGCGGCGTGCAGCACCCACTCGGCGTCGGCGACGGCCTCGCCCAGGGCGGACAGGTCGGGGCAGCCCACCGGGTCGATCAGGGCGGTCCCGGCACCCTCGCGGCGCAGCTGCACCAGGTAGGCGCGCTGGCCGTAGCGGTAGCCGGAGGCACGCTCGGCGTCGACGGCGACGGGGCCGCGGCCCGCGGCGAAGGCCGCGACCACGGCGGCGAGCCCCTCGGCGTCGGCGACGACCGGGGGGATGCCCTCACGTGGCTCCAACAGGGGGATCGGCGCCGAATCGACGTCGTCCGGGGGGCCGCCCCCGGTGGTTCGCAGTGCGGTGTCTTCTGCGGTCTCTTGGGCGTCGGTCACCGGTCAAGGGTATCCGTGGATGGCAAGCGCCCGTCGCCGGAACGTTCCGGCGACGGGCGCGGCGGCCGCGGGGGCGGTCAGTGGATGATGCCGGTGCGCAGTGCCACGGCCACCATTCCGGCCCGGTCGCCCGTGCCGAGCTTGCGCGCGATGCGGGCGAGGTGGCTCTTGACGGTGAGTGCCGAGAGGCCCATGGAGACGCCGATGGCCTTGTTGGACTGGCCCTCCGCAACCAGCCGCAGGACCTCGACCTCGCGTCCGGACAGCTCGCGGTAGCCACCGGGGTGACCGGGGGCGCCGGGCGGGCGCCGCTGCATCCGGGCGGCGGCGGACCCGATGGGGGCGGCACCGGGGCGGCCCGGGACGCCGAGGTTGGTGCGGGTGCCGGTGACGACGTAGCCCTTGACGCCGCCGGCGAGGGCGTTGCGTACGGCGCCGATGTCGTCGGCGGCGGACAGGGCCAGACCGTTGGGCCAGCCGGCCGCGCGGGTCTCGGAGAGCAGGGTCAGGCCGGAGCCGTCGGGAAGGTGGACGTCTGCCACGCAGATGTCGCGCGGGCTGCCGATGCGCGGCCGGGCCTCCGCGATGGACGACGCCTCGATCACGTCGCGTACGCCCAGCGCCCACAGGTGGCGTGTGACGGTGGAGCGGACGCGGGGGTCGGCGACGACGACCATGGCGGTGGGTTTGTTCGGGCGGTAGGCGAGGCTAGCGGGTTGCTCGAGGAGAACGGACACCAGGCCTCCAGTTGGGGGGAGTGGTGGGGACGGGTGCCGACTTGGGGATAAGCCGGGGCGATCCGTACGGGAAGGGTCACAAGGTCCTTCGGCAACGAAACGGTCCGGCTTTAGGGAATGATCACGAATTGGTGAGTAACAATTCGGGCAATTCAGACGGCTGACCGATCATTGTGTGCTTCACCCCGCCACAGAACCCCAGCTCAGCGGCTGTGCGGCCCCCGCCGCTGAGGCAGCGTCACGATGCCCGCCTCCGGCGCCCCGCCCGGTGGCAGCCCCGCGATCTGGCACAGCAGGTCGCACCACGCCGACAGATGCGCCGCCGTGTCCGGCACCTCGTGCCCCGCCGCCCCCCGGCCCTTGGCGGACGCCACCACCGGCGACCACGAGGCCCGGATCTCGATCCGCGTCGAGGGCTCCCGCTCGCGCAGCCCCCCGAAGTAGTGGGACCCCGCCCGCGTCACCGTGCCGCTGATCGCCGCGTACGGCACCCGGCGCGCCTCCAGCGCCCCCGTCAGCCACGACCAGCACACCTCCGGCAGCAGCGGATCCGCCGCCATCTCCGGCTCCAGCTCCGCGTGCACCAGCGTGACCAGCCGGAACGTGCCGCCCCAGGCCTCGTGCCCGGCCGGGTCGTGGAGCAGGATCAGCCGCCCGTCGGCCAGCTCCTCGTCGTCCACCACGACCGCCGCCTCCAGGGCGTACGAGAACGGGGCCAGCCGCTGGGGCGGCGGGGTGGCGTCCAGCTCGATCTCGGGCCGCAGGCGAACCCCTTGCAGCCCCGCGACCGCCTGCCGGAAGACGGACGGGGTGCCCTCCCCATCCGCGTCGTCCGGACCGTCCGAGAGGTGTCCCTGCGCCGCAGCCATGCCCGGAAGACTAGGCGGAACGACCCCCGGTTCCGGGTAGGGACACCCACACGGGCGGGTCACTCGTTCGGCCCGTGCGAAGATTTGGGGCATGAGTGAGCGCAGCCAGCAGCAGACGGGCCGCACCGCGGCACACGATTCGGCCTTCCTCAGGGCCTGCCGCCGCGAATCCGTCCCGCACACCCCGGTCTGGTTCATGCGGCAGGCGGGGCGCTCGCTGCCCGAGTACCGCAAGGTCCGCGAGGGCATCCCCATGCTGGAGTCCTGCATGCGGCCCGAGCTCGTCACCGAGATCACCCTGCAGCCCGTGCGCCGCCACGGCGTCGACGCCGCCATCTTCTTCAGCGACATCGTGGTGCCCCTGAAGGCCATCGGCGTCGACCTCGACATCAAGCCCGGCGTCGGCCCGGTCGTCGAGCGGCCGGTGCGCACCCGCGCCGACCTCGACCGGCTGCGCGCCCTCGACCCCTCCGACGTCCCCTACGTCACCGAGGCCGTCGGCCTGCTCACCGCCGAGCTCGGCGCCACCCCGCTCATCGGCTTCGCCGGCGCGCCCTTCACCCTGGCCAGCTACCTCATCGAGGGCGGCCCGTCGCGCACGTACGAGAACACCAAGGCCATGATGTACGGCGACCCGGAGCTGTGGGCCGACCTGGTCGACCGCCTCGCCGACATCACCGCCGCCTTCCTGCGCGTCCAGATCGAGGCCGGCGCGAGCGCCGTCCAGCTCTTCGACTCCTGGGCCGGCGCCCTCGCCCCCGCCGACTACCGCCGCTACGTCATGCCGGCCTCCCGCAAGGTCTTCGACGCCGTCGCCGGCTACGACGTGCCGCGCATCCACTTCGGCGTCGGCACCGGCGAGCTGCTGGGCCTGATGGGCGAGGCCGGCGCGGACGTCGTGGGCGTCGACTGGCGCGTCTCCCTCGACGAGGCCGCCCGCCGGGTGGGCCCGGGCAAGGCGCTCCAGGGCAACCTGGACCCGGCGGTCCTCTTCGCCCCGCGCGAGGCGGTCGAGGCGAAGGCGGACGAGGTCCTGGCGGCGGCGGCCGGCCTGGAGGGTCACGTCTTCAACCTGGGCCACGGGGTGATGCCGAGCATGGACCCGGACGCCCTCACCCACCTCGTCCAGTACGTGCACGAGCGTACGGCGCGATAGGAGCGCTCCGGCGGTTCCTTCCCCACCCCCGCCCCTTCCCGTGACCGGGGGCTCCGCCCCCGGACCCCCGGGCCTCAATCGCCGGCCGGGCTGGAGGACGCCACCGCTGCCGCGGCCCTGCGGGCCGCGACCAGCACCGGGTCCCAGACCGGGGAGAACGGTGGCGCGTACCCCAGGTCCAGCGCCGTCATCCGTTCCACCGTCATTCCCGCCGTGAGGGCCACCGCCGCGACGTCGACGCGTTTCGCGGCGCCCTCGCGGCCCACGATCTGCGTGCCCAGCAGCCGGCCCGTGCCCCGCTCGGCCAGCATCTTCACCGTCATGGGCCGCGCCCCCGGGTAGTAGCCGGCCCGGCTCGACGACTCGATCGTGGCCGTCACGAAGCGCAGGCCCGCGGCGAGGGCGTCCTTCTCGCGCAGCCCGGTGCGGGCGATCTCCAGGTCGCAGACCTTGCTCACGGCCGTCCCCACCACGCCCGGGAAGGTGGCGTAGCCGCCGCCCACGTTGGTTCCGATCACCTGGCCGTGCTTGTTGGCGTGGGTGCCCAGGGGGACGTGCCGGGTGCGGCCCGCGACCAGGTCGAGGACCTCCACGCAGTCACCCCCCGCCCAGATGTTCTCCTGCCCCCGCACCCGCATCGCCAGATCGGTCAGCAGGCCGCCCGACGCGCCCAGCGGCAGCCCCGCCGCCTCGGCCAGCGTCGTCTCGGGCCGTACCCCCAGGCCCAGCACGACGACGTCCGCCGGGAACTCCCGCTCCCGCGTGGCCACCGCCACGGCCCGGTCGTCCCCGTCGGTGCGGATCGCGGTCACCGCCGTGTCCGTCACCACCTCGATCCCCATGCCGGTCATCGCCTCGCGGACCAGCGCCCCCATGTCCGGATCGAGCGTCGCCATCGGCTGCGCCGACCGCTCCACCACCGTCACCGCGAAGTCCCGCCGGACCAGGGCCTCCGCCATCTCCACCCCGATGTACCCGGCGCCGACGACGACCGCGCGCCGCCCGGGCGCGGCCCCCAGACCCTCGACCAGCGCCCGCCCGTCGTCCAGCGTCTGCACCCCGTGCACCCCGCGCGCCCCGATGCCCGGCAGCGGCGGCCGTACCGGCCGGGCACCCGTGGCCAGCACCAGGTCGTCGTAGCCGTGCCAGGTCTCCTCGCCCGACGCCAGGTCCCGGGCCAGCACCCGCCGGCCGGGCAGGTCCAGCTCGGTCACCTCGGTGCGCAGGCGCAGGTCGATGCCGCGCCGGCGGTGCTCCTCGGGGCTCCGGGCGATCAGCGCGTCCGGGCCGCCGACCACGCCGCCGGCCCAGTACGGGATGCCGCACGCGGAGTAGGAGGAGAAGCCGCCGCGCTCGAACGCGGTGATCGCCAGCCGGTCCGGATCCAGGAGCCGGCGCGCCCGCGACGCGGCGGACATGCCCGCCGCGTCGCCCCCGACGACCACCATCCGCCGCTGCCGCCCTGCCGTCATCGGGCCTCCACTCGCCTCACCGGGCCCCCGCGGCCCACGGTACGGCCCGCGCTACGGGGTGGCACCGAAGCTGAGGAACACCGTCTCCGGATGCTCCTCGTCCCCCCGCAGCCGCACGTCGAAGCGGTACGAGCGCGGCGCGGCCGCGTCGTGGGCCGCCAGGAGGGTGGCGCGCCGCGCGGGGGGCAGGGCGGCGAACAGCGGGTCGTCCTCCGGCGGGCGCAGATAGACACGGGTGAAGAGGTGGTGCGGCAGGCCGCGCGCGAGGAGGCACACCGCGAGGTAGGGCGCCCCGCCCGGCGGCAGGGTACGCAGCGCGTAGTGCCCTTCCCCGTCGGTGGGCACCCGCGCGAAGCCGGTGAAGGCCTCGGGCGGCGAGCCGTCCGGGGCCGTCTGCCAGAACTCCAGCAGGGCGTCCGGCACCGGTGCGCCCAGGCCGTCCAGGACGTAACCGTGGAGGACGACGGCGTCGGGGTGGCCGGCGGGCGCGAGGTCGGCGCCCCCGGGGAAGGGCGGCGTCATCCCGAAGTAGGGCCCGACGGTCTGGGAGGGAGTGGGGCTCAGCGGCATTCAGCGGGCTCCCTTCGCGGGGGCGGGCACGGCGCAGGTGGCGTCCGGGCCGTCCAGCACGATGTCCCAGTGGTAGCCGAGCGAGGACCCCGGCTCGTTGAGGTCGGGGTCGTAGACGGCGACCAGGCGGCGCCGGGCGTCGGCGTCGGCGAGGGCGTTGCGCACCGCGTCGTACGGCAGGAGCGGGTCGTTCGGGAAGTACATCTGGGTGACCAGCCGCTGGGTGAAGGCCGTGCCGAAGAGCGAGAAGTGGAGATGGGCGGGGCGCCACGCGTGCGGGTGGGAGGCCCAGGGGTAGGCGCCGGGCCGGATGGTGGTGAAGCGGTAGCGGCCGGCGGCGTCGGTCAGGCACCGCCCGGTACCCGTGAAGTGGGGGTCGAGCGGGGCCCGGCGGTCGTCCAGTCGGTGGGCGTAGCGGCCGGCGGCGTTGGCCTGCCACAGCTCCACCAGCTGGCCGCGCACCGGACGGCCCCGGCCGTCCAGGACCCGCCCGCTCACCGTGATGCGCTCGCCCAGCGGCTCGCCCGCGTGCTGCCGCGTCAGATCGGAGTCGAAGGGGCCGACGGCGCCGGGGCCGAAGACCGGCCCGGTCAGCTCGACGGCCCCGGGGTCGGGCGCCACCGGCACCGGGGGCTGCCGGGGTCTGCGCTCCACCGCGCCGGTGTAGACCGGGGCCTCACCGAAGCCGCCGCCCCCGGTCCGCTGCCTCTCCCGTGCCGGTCCGTTCGCTGCCATGGACTGGGACTACCCCGCCCGGACGGCCGTGATCCGCGCCGGGGCGGCCGTTATCGGTCAGCTTCCCGGCACCCCGGGCCTCCCGCGCCCGGCGTCAGCGCTCCAGGACCAGCGCCTGCCCCTGCCCGACGCCGATGCACAGCGCCGCCAGCCCCGTGCCCGACCCGGCCGCCGCCAGCTGGTGGGCCACGGCGCCGGTCAGCCGGGCCCCGGAGCAGCCCAGCGGATGGCCGATGGCGATGGCCCCGCCGCGCGGGTTGACCACGGCCGGGTCGAGCTCCGGCCACTCGGCCAGACAACCCAGGGCCTGCGCCGCGAACGCCTCGTTGAGCTCGACGACCGTGAGGTCGGCGAACGTCCGGCCCGCCGTCCGCAGCGCCCGGCGCACCGCCTCGACCGGCGCCAGCCCGTAGAGGTCGGGCTCGATGCCCGTGACGGCCGAGGCCCGCACCCGCGCCAGCGGCTCCCGGCCCACCGCCCGCAGCCCCTCCTCGTCGCACAGCAGAAGGGCCGCGGCGCCGTCGTTCAGCGGGGAGGAGTTGCCCGCCGTGACCGTGCCGCCCTCCGTACGGAACGCCGGCTTCAGCGCGGCCAGCGCCTCCGCCGACGTGGTGTCGCGGATGCACTCGTCACGCGGCAGGTCCACCCCGGGCACCGGCACGACCTCGGCCCCGTACGCCCCGTCCTTCCAGGCCCGGGCCGCCTTCTCATGGCTGGCCAGCGCGAACGCGTCCTGCGCCGCGCGGGTGATGCCGTGCCGGTCGGCGACCCGTTCCGCGCCCTCGCCCAGCGACACCGTCCACCGCGGCGGCATCGCCGGGTTCGTCATCCGCCAGCCCAGCGTCGTGGAGTACAGCTCCTGATGGCCCGCCGGGAAGGCCCGACCGGGCTTGGGCAGGACCCAGGGGGCGCGGCTCATCGACTCCACACCACCGGCGATCATCACCGACGCGTCGCCGACGGCGATCGCCCGGTAGGCCTGTACGACCGCCTCCAGGCCCGAGGCGCACAGCCGGTTGACGGTCGTCCCCGGCACCGTCACCGGCAGCCCGGCCAGCAGCACCGCCATGCGCGCCACGTCGCGGTTCTCCTCGCCCGCGCCGTTGGCGTTGCCGAACACCACGTCGTCGACCCGGGCCGGGTCCAGCTCCGGTGCCCGGGCCACCAGCTCCCGGACGACGTGCGCGGCGAGGTCGTCGGGGCGTACGGCGGACAGCGCGCCGCCGTACTTGCCGACCGGGGTGCGGACGGCGTCGACGATGTACACATCCCGGATGCGGTCGTTCATGGGGTCTCCGTAAACGTTCGGGTGATCGTGTGCGCGCGAGTCTCGGCCGGGCGCCGGACGGTGTCAATGGCCGACGGTGCCCATGACGGTGTCCCCGGGGTGGCCGGGAGGGGCTGAGCAGGGGTCTGACACAGTGGGGCCATGAGCTCAGCACACTCCCCCTCGCGGCATGTGGTGGTCATCGGCGGCGGCATCTCGGGCCTGGCGGCGGCCCACCGATTGCTGGAGGGCGGTGCCCGGGTCACGGTCCTGGAGGCGTCCGGCCGCGTCGGCGGCAAGCTCCACGCCGGGGAGATCGCCGGCACGCCCGTGGACCTGGGCGCCGAGTCGATGCTGGCCCGCCGGCCCGAGGCGGTCGGCCTGGCCCGCGCCGCCGGCCTCGGCGACGCCCTGCGGCCGCCCGCCGCCACCGCCGCGATCTGGACCCGCGGGGAGCTCCGGCCGCTGCCCACCGGCCACATGATGGGCGTGCCCGGCGACCTCGCCGCGCTGGCCGCCTCCGGAGTGCTCTCGCCCGAGGGCCTGGCCCGCGTCGGCCAGGACGCCGAACTGCCGCCCACCGACCTCGGCGAGGACGTCGCCATCGGCGCCTACGTCGCCGAGCGCATGGGCCGCGAGGTCGTCGACCGGCTGGTGGAACCGCTGCTCGGCGGCGTCTACGCCGGCGACGCCTACCGCATCTCGCTGCGCGCCGCCGTGCCCCAGCTCTTCGAGGCCGCCCGCGCCCACGGCACGCTCACCGCCGCCGTCCACGCGCTCCAGGAGCGGGCCGCGGCCGCCCCCCGGCGGACCGGCCCCGTCTTCATGGGCATCGAGGGCGGCGTCGGGCGGCTGCCGCTCGCCGTCGCGGACACGATCCGCGCCCTGGGCGGCGAGATCCGCCTCCACGCCCCGGTCACGGAGGTCGCGCGGCGGGGCGACGGCTGGCTGGTCGAGGTGGCCGGGGAGACGCTGCCGGCCGACGGCGTCGTCGTCGCCGTCCCCGCGCCCGACGCCGCGCGCCTGATCGCCCGCGCCTGCCGCGGCGCGGGGGCCGGCGCCGCCGTCGACGGCCTCACCGAGGTCGAGTACGCCTCCATGGCCCTGGTCACCATGGCCTTCCGCCGCTCCGACGTCCAGGACCGGCTGCAGGGCAGCGGCTTCCTGGTACCGCCCGTCGACGGCCGCACGATCAAGGCCTCCACCTTCTCCAGCAACAAGTGGCGCTGGAACGCCGACGCCGACCCGGACCTCTTCGTGCTGCGTACCTCCGTCGGCCGGTACGGCGACGAGAAGGACCTGGAGCGCCCGGACGCCGAGCTGGTCGCGCTGTCCCTGAAGGACCTCGGCGCCGCCGTGGGCCTGGCGGCCGCGCCGGTGGCCACCCGCGTCACCCGCTGGGACGCCGGCCTGCCGCAGTACCCGGTGGGCCACGGGGCGCGCGTCGCGCGCGTCCGCGAGCACATCGCCCGCCTGCCGGGCCTGCGGCTGTGCGGCGCGGTCCTGGACGGCGTGGGCATCCCCGCGTGCGTCTCCAGCGCGCACCGCGCCGCCGACGAGCTACTGGCCACCCTGGCCGAGGACGCGCGGGACGAGGGGGGAGAATAGGAACATGACTGACGCGCAGAAGATCCCGAACGCCGGCAAGAAGGCCAAGGACCTCAACGAGGTCATCCGCTACACCCTCTGGTCGGTGTTCAAGCTGCGCGACGTGCTGCCGCAGGACCGCGCCGGCTGGGCCGACGAGGTCGAGGAGCTCTTCGCCCAGCTCGCCGAGAAGGACGTCACGATTCGTGGCACGTACGACCTGTCCGGTCTGCGGGCCGACGCGGACGTGATGATCTGGTGGCACTCCGAGACCTCGGACGCCCTCCAGGACGCCTACAACCTCTTCCGCCGCACCCGCCTCGGCCGTGCGCTGGAGCCGGTCTGGTCGAACATGGCGCTGCACCGCCCGGCCGAGTTCAACAAGTCGCACATCCCGGCGTTCCTCGCCGACGAGACGCCGCGCGACTACGTCAGCGTGTACCCCTTCGTGCGCTCGTACGACTGGTACCTGCTGCCCGACGAGGACCGCCGCCGCATGCTCGCCGACCACGGCAAGATGGCCCGCGGCTTCCCGGACGTCCGCGCCAACACGGTCGCCTCGTTCTCGCTGGGCGACTACGAGTGGATCCTGGCCTTCGAGGCGAACGACCTCTACCGCATCGTCGACCTGATGCGGCACCTCCGCGCGTCCGAGGCACGGATGCACGTGCGCGAGGAGGTGCCGTTCTACACGGGTTGCCGTAAGGACGTTGCGGACCTGGTGGCGGGGCTCGCCTGACCCGGCCGGGGGTCCGGGGGTGGTCCCCCGGGAGTTGCAGCACCGGTCGCCGTAAGGACGTGGCGGACCTGGTGGCCGGGCTCGCCTGACCCGTTACGCCGTTACGTCCTTACGTCGTCGCGCGGGGCTCCGGGCGTGGTGCGCAGTACGCGCGCCGGGCCGGGAGCTCGCCGGCGAGCAGGTACCGCTCCAGGTGCCGGTTGACGCAGGGGTTGGGGCCGCCGCCGATGCCGTGGGTGCCGGCGCCGCGCTCGGTGACGAGTGCCGAGCCGCCCAGCCTGCGCTGGAGTTCCAGCGCGCCCTTGTACGGTGTCGCCGCGTCCCGCTCGGCGGCCAGCAGCAGCACCCGCGGCAGGCCCGCCTTCTTGTCGGTCCGTACGTCGAGCGGCTTCTGCCGCGGCCCCTGCCAGAACGCGCACGGCAGGTTCATGAAGGCGTTGCTCCACGTCTCGAACGGGGCCCGGCCGGCGAGCCGGTCGTTGTCGTTCTCCCAGCGCTGCCAGGAGCGCGGCCACGCGGCGTCGTTGCACTCGACGACGGTGTAGACGGCGTTCTCGTTCTCGGCGGCCCGCGCGTTCTCGCGGCCGGGCGCGGCCAGCGCGATCAGCGGCTTCTCGTCGCCGCGCAGATAGGCCGAGAGGGCCTGGGCGTCGCGCGCCCAGTGGCTGTCGGCGTAGCCCGACTTCAGGAACGCGGACTGCATCTGGCCGGGGCCCACCGTGCCGCCCGCGGCCCGCTTGGCGAGCTTCCCGGACGCCTTCTCGTACGAGGCGAGGACCTCCTCCGGGGAGCGGCCCAGGTGGTAGACGGCGTGGTGCCGGGCGACCCAGCGCCGCCAGTCGTACCAGCGCCGTTCGAAGGCGGCCGACTGGTCGAGGTTGTTGCCGTACCAGACCTTGAGCGGGTCGGGGTTGACGATGCTGTCGAAGACCATGCGGCGCACGTGGGTGGGGAACATCTCGGCGTACAGGGCGCCGAAGTAGGTGCCGTACGAGGCGCCCATGTAGGTGAGCTTCTTCTCGCCGAGCGCGGCCCGCAGGACGTCGAGGTCGCGGGCGTTGTTGAGGCTGGTGAAGTGGCGCAGGGCGGCGCCGTTCCGCTTCGCGCAGCCCCGCGCGTAGGCCCGGGCCTTGAGGAGCTGGCGCTTCTTGTAGGCGGCGGAGGGGTGCTGGGGCGCCTCGGTGGGGCCCTTGACGAAGCCGGCCGGGTCCACGCAGGACAGCGGCGCGGAGCGGCCGACGCCGCGGGGGGCGTAGCCGATCAGGTCGTAGGCGTCGCCGATGGCGCGCCACTGCGGGAGCCGGCTGAGCAGCGGGTAGAACATGCCGTTCCCGCCCGGGCCGCCGGGGTTGAAGACGATGGCGCCCTGGCGCTGGTCGTCGTCGCCGGTCGCGCGGGCGCGGCTGACGGTGAGCCGGATGTGCTTGCCGTTGGGGTGGGCGTAGTCCAGCGGGACGGAGACGGTGCCGCACTCGACGGGGTCGGGCAGCCCTTCCACGGCCGGGCAGTCGCCGAAGTCGACGCCCTCGGCGGCGGCCCGGGAGGCGGCGACGGCCACGCCCCGGGCCTCGGCGAGGCCGGGGTCCAGGGCGTGGGCCTGGCCGGCCGGGACGCCGGTGAGCCCGGTGAGGATCAGTGATCCTAGGGTTCCGTACAGGGCTGCTGATCTCACGGGCACATATCCCTTCATATGCAATACGGCAAAAGGGATAATTCGGTCATGCGTTGATGAAGTAAAGCACCGGGTGCGATGTCGGGCGGGAATGCGCCCGAAGGGCCCGCCCCCGGTGCCTCGGGCGGCGGTCGTCCGTGCTCCGCCCGTCGTCCGCCCGTCCCCGCCGGTCAGCCGCAGCGGCGGCCGCTGTTGAGGCAGCGCACCACGGTGTCCATCAGCCGTTCCGGCATGACGTTGGCGAAGTCGGCGTGGTCCGTTGCGGGCTTGCGCAGCTGCTCGGGAAAGCTGTCGACGGCGAAGACCGGGCCCCGCGGAACGCTGTAGGTCAGCTCCATCCGCAGCTGCGGCACGGGCCGGAAGCCGGCGGCGCAGCGGCCGGTCCCGGGGTCGGGGAAGACGAGGTGCGCGCGGTGGTCCCGGCTGTCGGCGTCCCGGCCGTTCCAGCAGCTGGGGAAGTCCAGCAGGCGCACGACCCGGCTGCCGCGCGGGCAGAGCGGGTACGCGTCGGCCAGGTGCCGGCCGGGGACGCCGGTGCAGCCCCAGCGGGCGCGGGCGTTGCCGGGCCCCGCCGTGAAGGCCTTGGCGTCGCCGGTGATCGCCCGGAGCCCGGCCGGCATGGCGCCGACCTTGGCCGACGGGTTGCCGAGGAAGGTGAGCGACGCGCTGTCGGGGGTCAGGACCCGGCCGGTGTTGCCGTCGGTGCCGGCGCCCTTCTCCTTCACCAGGCGCAGCACCGGCCAGAAGTACGCGGACCGGTCGTCCCGGGCGCAGGTGGTGCCGGCGGCACGCAGTGAGGCGTCCGTGGAGAAGGCGTCGGTCGAGAGGTTGCCGACGTAGTCGTGGAGGTGGTGGGCGCCGTTGGTGACGCCCGGGGTGACGATGAAGTTGTCGGGGTTGCGGTGGCCGTTCTCGTTGCGGCCGCAGCGGGCGGTGAAGGTGCCGGTGGAGGCGGTGGGCAGGGTCCGCGGCGGGCGGGCGGGCGTCGGGCCGGGCGCGGCGGATGTCGGTGAAGTCGGCGGGGGAGGGGCCCGCGTGGGCGTGGTCGTCCGGGGCGGCGGCCGCGGCCTCTGCCGGTGGGGTCGTACGGGCGGAGGCGCTGCCGGTCACGGCGGCGAACGCGCCCGCCGAGCCGAGCAGCGCGGCCAGGGTGATGAGGACGAGGTGGGTGGTGCTCAGGCGGCGCCGGTGACTGGCGGCCATGGGAATCAACTCTCCTCGCGGGGGGAGGCGGTGGGGGAGGTGGTCGCGGAGGCGGTCGGGTCCGCGGTGGTGGACGGGGACGCGGGTGCGGGTGGGGTCACGGCGGCCGGCGGTGGTACGGCCCGGGAGGTGGGCGGGGCCGGCGGGGCGGAGCCGGCCGCGAGCGCGTCGAAGTCGACCAGCCCGGTGTCCTCCAGCACCTTCATGTGGTCCAGGACCGTGGTGTTGGCGTCCTCGGCCAGCTCGCGCACCACCGCGTTGCGGGTGCCGGCGCGGATCTGCCCGACGAGGGAGAAGACCCTGCCGTGGGCGAGCCGCAGGATGCCCACGAACTCGCGGTCGTAGGCGTCGCCGTGCGCCGCGCCGAGCCGGGTCAGCCAGCGGCGCTGCTCGGGGTTGGGCCGGCCGGGGAGCTCCAGGCCGAGCCGCCGCGCCACGTCGCGCACATGCTGGTCGAGGGCCGTGTGGCCCTCGACGAGGTGCCGGCCGGCCAGCCGGACGGCGGCCGTGGTGCCGCGGTCGAGGGCTTCCTGGCCGGCCGGGGTCTCCCAGAGCCCGGCCAGCCGGACCCGTTCGACGAAGTCGCGGTCGGCCGCGGACAGCGGGCCGAAGCGGGTGGGGACGGAGCCGGCGGTCGGGTCGGCGGCCGTCGCGGCCACGCCCGTGCCGGTGCGGTCGCGGTACGACCAGAGGGGGAAGAGCAGGGCGGCCACGGTCGCGGCGAGCGCGGTGACGACCAGGCCGGTTCCGGTGAGGGATCGCATGGGGCCTCCTTGTGCGGGACGGCACGCTAGAGGCCCGGAGGTGATCGGCAAGCGGATTCGACGAATCCGTGTGCGGGCGCGCGGCCCCGATTCCCGCTCCGGCCTGCGGTTCGGACCCCGGAGGAAAATCCGGCGGGGGCTGTGGGCCGCGTCACGCTTCGGGCGAACGGGCCCGTGACGGCCGGGTGGATTGATACGTTGCGCGGTTTCGCGCGCCCGGGGCGACGGGGCGCACGCCCGGCGCCCGGGAATGGAGGAGGCCCCGCGATCGGGGGGTCACCGCGGGGCCTCGCCTCATCCAACGGGTGGTCGAATGGGTTGGTTCCCGCACTTCTGCGGCAATATGGCGGGTGGGGGTGATGGGCGTGCGTGAACGACCGGAAGCGAAGAGGGGCGCGAACGGAAAGCGGTACGACCCCGAAAGGCTCTTTCTGCCCCCCGACGACGATCTCGCGCCGAACCGGCCGGGGGAGACCCTGCGGGCCCGGCTCGACGCCTCCCGGGCCGGGCGGCTGCGCCTGGCGTTCGCCCGGCTGCTCGGCCGGCGTCCGGTGGAGGACGGCTGGCGCCGGGCGCTGGCCGCCGAGCAGTTCGTCGGGGCGGAGCTGGAGGGGCTGACGCCGGGTGGCTGGGAGGTGGTGCACTCCATCGTGCTGCCGGGCGACGCGGTGATCCCGCACCTGCTGATCGGCCCCGGCGGCGTGTTCTGCGTCGCGGCCGAACAGATCGGCGGGGCCAGGGTGGAGGTCGACGACTCCTCGGTCACGGTGGCCGGCGAGCGCCGGCCGCTGCCGTACGTCCGCCACGCGCGGCACAGCGCCCAGCGGTCCTCGCTGGTGCTCTCGCGGGGCTGCGGGTTCGCGGTGCCGGTGCTGGCGGTGCTGGTGCTCGTGGGGGCCGCGGGGGTGGACGGCAGGGAGTCGGCGGGGGACGTCAGGGTGCTGCGGGACGAGGAGGTGTCCGGACTGGGCGCGCTGGGCGGGGTGCTGCACCCGGACCGGGTGGACCGCATCCACACGGTCGCCCGCAACCGGCGCGTGTGGCTGAAAGCCTGAAACACACCGGGGCGTCGTGGCTACCAGGGCCCGGGCACGGCCCCGGTCAGCAGGGTGCGCAGCAGGGCCGCGTCCTCGTCGGTCAGCCCGTCCGCGAAGCGGGTGAGCACGACCTCCCGGTTGGCCCGGCCGTCGAGGACCTTGTGCATCCGGCGGGCGGCGAGGCCCGCCTCGTCGGTGAGGGGCGCGTAGGCGTAGGCCCGGCCGCGCGGGGTGCGGGTGAGGATCTCCTTGCCGTGCAGCCGGGACAGGATCGTCACCACCGTGCTGTACGTGAGCTCGCCCGGGAGCGTCGCCTGCACCTCGCGCGGGGTGAGCGGGGTGCCCGCCCGCTGCAGCGCGGCGAGGACCTCGCCCTCCAGGGCGCCACTGGCCCGGCGCCTGCCCTGGCGCACGACGGCGGCGGGGACGGTCGCTGCCATGTCTCTCGGTGATCCTTCTCGCTCAGTCTTCCGATTTCCTCTACATGAGTGTAAAGGGTCCATAAGTCGCTCGGTGAACCTTGGGTAATCTGACTGATCATCAGATTCCGGTTGTGGCAGACTCGCCCCGGAATCGAGCTGTAGAAGCAGCGACGGATGTTCGGACGGGGTCAGGGCGCGCACGGTGGCTGAGCGAAGGGAACGGCGACGGAAAAATGGGGCACATGCCGACAAAGGCTCCAACTTTGCCTATGGTCGCCGGGGCAAGCGGGGCACCCCGCGGAGCCGCTTCGCCGCGCTGAGCCGCCTCAGGCCCGTCTACCCCCGCCCCGGCCGCACCGGCTTCCGCCGCTGGATCCCCTCCTGGCGCCAGACCCTCGGGCTCCTCGGCTTCGTCCTGGGCACCCTGACGGCGACCGTCGCGATCCTCTACGCGCGCACGGAGATACCCGCCGACCTCAATGCCTTCGCCACCCAGCAGGACAACGTCTACTACTGGGCCGACGGCACCGAGATGGCCCGCACCGGCCCGGTGAACCGGCAGGACACGGCCCTGGAGAAGGTCCCCGAGAAGGTCCGCTGGGCCGCGCTCGCCGCGGAGAACGAGACCTTCTACTCCGACAGCGGCATCTCCGTCAGCGGTATGACCCGCGCCGTCTCCCGGATGCTCACCGGCGGCGACACCCAGGGCGGCTCCACGATCACCCAGCAGTACGTGAAGAACGCCTACCTCAACCAGCGGCAGACCTTCACCCGCAAGCTCACCGAGATGTTCATCGCCATCAAGCTCGACAACAAGATGAGCAAGTCGGACATCCTCGAGGGCTATCTGAACACCAGCTGGTACGGGCGCGGCAGCTACGGCATCCAGCGCGCCGCCCACGCCTACTACGGCAAGGACGTCTCGCAGCTGAACCCCAGCGAGGGCGCCTTCCTCGCCTCCCTGCTCAAGGGCGCGGCGCTCTACGACCCCGCGCTCGGCAAGAAGAACCACGAGCGCGCCGTCGAGCGCTGGAACTGGATCCTCGACCGCATGGTCACCATCGGAAAGCTCTCCCCGAAGGAGCGCGCGGGCTACACCACGTTCCCGGAGCCCAAGGACCCGCCGAAGCCGGCCGGGCTCACCGGGCAGACCGGCTACCTCGTCGACCTCGCCCGCGCCTATGTGAGTGCCCACAGCGAGGTCTCCGAGGCCGACTTCGACCTCGGCGGCTACCAGATCCGCACCACCTTCCGGAAGGCCGACGTCGACGCGCTGGCCAAGGCCGTCGAGGAGGCCCGCGGGAAGCTGGACCCGGAGAAGCGCGAGGCCGACAAATACGTCCGCGTCGGCGCCGCCTCCGTCACCACCGACGGGCGCATCGTCGCCCTCTACGGCGGCCCGGGCTACCTCCAGCAGGGCTTCAACGACGCGAACTCCACCGTCGTCCCGGCCGGCACCGCCTTCACGCCCTTCGTCTACGCGGCCGCCCTGCGCGACGGCATCCAGCGCGAGCGCGGCGGGGCACGCACCCCGGTGACGCCCGCCACCGTCTACAACGGCGACGACAAGGTGGCCATCCGTACCCCCGAGGGCCCCTACTGGGACCGTTCCGGGAAGATCGTCAAGGCGCGCAACGACGACGGCCGGTCGTACGGCCCGATCACCCTCAAGGACGCCGTCGCGCGCTCCGTGAACGGGCCGATCATGCAGCTGGGCATGGACGTGGGCCTGGACCGGGTGGGCCGGGTGGCCGTGGAGACCGGGCTGCTCGCCGAGAGCCTGGGCGCCAAGGTGCCCGCCTTCTCCCTCGGCACCAGCACGCCCAGCGCCATCCGCATGGCCGGCGGCTACGCCACCTTCGCCGCCAAGGGCATGAACGGCGAGCCCTACTCCGTGGAGCGGCTCAGCCGCAACGGCGACCCCGTGAAGGTCGACCGGCCGGCCGTCGAGCGCGCCCTGCCCGCGAGCGTGGCGGCCTCGGTGGACGACGCCCTGCGCGACGCCGTGCTGCGCGGCTCGGCCACGGGCGCCCGGGCCGCCGGGGCGGGCGCCGCGGGCAAGAACGGCACCGGTCCGGACAACAAGTCGGCGTGGTTCGCCGGCTACCGCGGCGGCACCGCCACCGCCGTCTCGCTCTTCCGCATCGACCCGAGGACGCAGGAGCCGCTGCCGCTGGACGGGCTGGGCGGGGCCGCGAAGACGGTGCGCGGGAGCACGTACCCCCTGGAGATCTGGACCGCCTACATGAGCCGCGCCAAGCGGTAGCGGGGACGGCGCCGGGCCGCGCCGGGAGCGGCGGCGCGGGCGGTCAGCGGATGAAGGTCTTCCAGTCCGGCGCCTGCGCCGGGTCCAGCCCGCGCAGCTTCGCCAGCACCTTCGGGTCCTGGGCGTCCAGCCAGTCCGCCACCTGCTTGAAGGACACGCAGCGCACCCCGTCCTTGGTGCAGACGTCCTTCATCACCTGCTCGATGGCCTTCATATAGATGCCACCGTTCCAGGTCTCGAAGTGGTTGCCGATGAACAGCGGGGCGCGGCTGCCGTTGTAGACGCGGTTGAAGCCGTTCAGATAGCCCTCGCGGGTGTCCTTCAGCCATGTCGCGCGCTTGGCCGGGTCGCCGTTGGTGCTGTCGCCGGACTGGTTGAAGAGGAAGTTGAAGTCCATCGACAGGACCTGGCGCTCGGTCTTCGGGTAGGGCAGCAGCTGGAGGGGGAAGTTCCAGATGTCGTCGATCTTCGAGGGCCAGAGCTGGAAGTCGCCCGGCGAGCTGGCGTCGTAGCGCCAGTTGAGGGACTTCGCCGCGGGTATGAGCGTCTTCTGCCCCTCCAGGCAGGGGGCGCGCCCGCCGACCAGCTCCTTCTCGTAGTCGAAGGGCAGCGGGGGGAGGTTCTTGAAGCCGGTGTTGGTCTTCCAGTTCTGCACGAAGGAGTAGGACTGGGCTATCTCCTTCTTCCACTCCTCCGTCGTCCAGTCACCGCCGCCGTTCTTGCCGCAGAAGTGGCCGTTGAAGTGCGTGCCTATCTCGTTGCCGTCCAGCCACGCGCCGCGCAGCTGCGCCAGGGTGTCCTTGATGTGGGCGTCGGAGGTGAAGTCGATGGCCGCTTCGCCGGGCTTGTGCCGGGGCGGCTGGTACTTCTGCCGCTCCGACTTCGGCAGCAGGTAGATGCCGGTCAGGAAGTAGGTCATCTGGGCGTTGTTCTGCTTGGCCACCTGGCGGAAGTGGGAGAACAGCCGGTCGTCGTTCTCCAGCGCGCCGTCCCAGGAGAAGACCACGAACTGCGGGGGCCGCTCGCCCGGCTTCAGCTTCTCGGGCTTGGCGACCTTCGGCTGCGGACCGGTGTAGGACGTGGACCCGTCCCCGAGGACGCGGACCTTGCCGTCCCACACCTCCTCCGGCTTCTTGCCGCCGTTGACCTCGTTCTTCGCCCCGCTCTCCGGCGCGGGCGACGCGGCGCCCGCGACGCCGCGCCTGCCGTCCTCCCCGTCCTGGCCGACGCCCGTCAGGCCGGCCACGAGGGCCACGGCCACGCACGCGGCGCCCAGGGCCGTCCCTCCGTACAGAGACCTCTTAGACAACTTCGTGCTCCCCGGCGCCAGTACAGATGTTCCGGCGCCAGTATCACAGGCTTGTGTGACAGTTCCGTAGGGCGGGATGGTCCGCGACCACGGTGGAGGAGCCGGGGGCGATCTCCGTGAAGCCGGCGTCGCGTACCACCGGTAGCCCGCTCGCCGTCAGCTCGGCCCACCGGCCCGCCTCCGCGGTCCGTACGGACAGCGCGAAGCCGTCCGCGCGCCAGGCCTCGCGCTCCGCGTCGGACAGCGCCCACCAGGCCAGCTGGGCGCCGTGCCCGGCCTGCGCCATGGCCTTGCCCGCCGACATCTCCAGCCCGGGGTTGAGCCACAGCACCGGGCGCGCGGGATCGGGCGCGGCCGGCGCCTCGGGGTCGTCCAGGTCCGTGCCCGACACCTGGAGCTTGACCAGCTCCTTGGGCCAGCCGTCCAGCGGCACCGGCGGGAAGACCCGCACCTCGGCGGTCCGGCCGGGCACCGTGATGCCCGGCAGCAGCCCGGCCTTGCGCCACTCCGCGCCCCGGGCCCGCCGGACGACCTTGCGGATGCGGGCGTCCTGCCAGTCGCGCACCGCCTGCTCCCACTCGCCGCCGGCGGCGGTCGCCCGCTCGTCCGACAGCAGGGTGAGCACGGCCCGCGCCGCCGTCTCCAGGGCGTCGGTGCGGGCGGGCGGGTCGGCCCGCTCCACGCGCACGACGAGCGGGAGGACGAACTGCGGGGCGTCGTCGCGGCGGTCCGCCGACCGGACAGGCGGGGCCGATGAGGCGGAAGAGGCGTCTGGGCTGGTCACGCCCCCACGCTACCGTGGGCCGCATGAGACTGGTGGGGGTCGGTCGCCGCTATGGAATCGGCGGCCCGTGGGTGGTGCGCGATGTCGGCCTGGAGATACCCGAGAGGTCCCTGCTGCGCGTCGAGGGCGCCAACGGCAGCGGCAAATCGACGCTCCTGAGGGTGCTCGCGGGCATCGACGCGCCCACCACGGGCCGCGTCGAGGGCCGGCCGCGCACCGCGTACGTCCCCGAACGCTTCCCGCCCGCCCTGCCCTTCACGGCGGCCGGCTACCTCACCGCGATGGGCCGCGTCCACGGCCTGGGCCGGGCCGACGCCGCGCGGGCCGCGACCATGTGGCTGGAGCGGTTCGGCGCCGGCCACCACGCCCGCACCCGGCTGTCCGAACTCTCCAAGGGCACCAGCCAGAAGGTCGCCGTCGCCCAGGCACTGCTCGGCGCGCCCGACCTGCTCGTGCTGGACGAGGCCTGGACGGGCCTGGACACCGCCTCCCGGGCCCTGCTCGACCGGGCCGTCACCGACCGCGTCGCCGCCGGCGGCACCGTCGTCTTCGTCGACCACGACCCGCGCCGGCTGGCCGGGCTGCCCGACGCGGTCCTCCGCGTCGAGGCCGGCCGGGTGCGGCACACCGGCACCCCCGCCGCCCCCGCCCCGGCCACCGGGGCGCGGGTGCGCGTCGAGGCGGAGGGCCCGCCCGGCGCCGTACTCCCCGCGGACCTGCCCGGCGACCCCGAGCGCGAGGACGCTCCCGGCGGCCTCCCCGGCACCGTCCGGCTGACGGTCGCGGCGGACCGCTCCGACGCGCTGCTCCGCGCGCTCCTGACGGCCCGTCCGCCTTGGCACGTCCGTGCCGTGACCCCCCTGGAGGAGGACCGGTGACCGCCCTGCTGCGCTACCAGGCCACCCTGCTGCTGCGCTCCCACCGGTGGCTCGCGCCCCTGCTGCTCCACGGCGCGCTGCTGGTCGTCGGGGTTCGGCCGGGGGAGGCGGTGCTGGACTCCCTGGGCTACGCGGCGGCCGTGCTGGTCCCCACTGCGGCCTGGCTGACGCGGGTCTGCGTCACGGGCGAACCGCCCGCCGCCCGGGCCTGCTCCGCCGCGGCCGCCGGCCCGGCCCGCGCCCATCTCGCCGCCCTGCTGACCGCCTCCCTCGCCGCGACGGTCCTCGGCGCCGTCTGCGCCGTCGTCGTCGCCGTGACCAGCGCCCCGCGCAGCGCCGACCGCGCGGTGGCCGTCCCCTTCGGGCCCGCCCTGCTGGCGGGGGAGACGGCGGCGCTGACGTGCGCGCTGCTCGGCGTCGCCGTGGGGGCGCTGTGCAACCGGCCGTTGCTGCGCGGCCCGGCCCGGTCCGTGGCGGCCACCGTCCTCGGCGCGTTCCTCGTCCTGTTCGCCACCGGCTCCCCGGCCGAGGCCGCCGTGCAGGGGCTGGTGACGGGCTCCCTGGACGGCTCCGTCCGTACGCCGTGGGCACCCCTGGCCGGCGCCACCGTGCTCGCGGCGGGCGCCATGGCCCTGGCCTGCGCGGCGAACGGGCGCCGGGAGTGAGCCACGGGCGGGTTTTTGCCCTTCACTGCCGGAGCCTTTACTTCCTTTTCGGTGCGCTTTCCGCGGGTAACCGGTCGGCATACCGGACATAGCGCGGATCTCTCGCGCCGCCGGGTCACGTGTTGTTCACATGTGGTGATCCTCACGCACCTCGTGCGATCGCATCGATACGCAGAGTGTTAGCGTCCTTCCCGTGCCATTGGGGGGTGGTATGCGAGGCGCTGCCCTTCGATGCGAATGTCAACGCCATGCAAGGAACGTGGAAGCGTGACCAGCGCATTTATCGTGATGGGCTACAACAACACCCGTCTCGGTGACGTCAAGAAAATCGAATCCTATGCCCGGGAATTCCATGACGCGGAGCTGATCCTCTGCAAGAACGGAATCTCGGACGCCGATCGCGCGGCGATCGGGCACTGCATCGAGTGCGACCTCGAGCCCACGGCGGAGAACGTGGACCTGGTCGTGGACTTCCTGCGGGAGCACACGATCGAGCTCGTCGGCGTGCTCCCCTTCTCGGACAAGGGCGTTCCGGTCGGCGCGCTGCTCGCGGAGCGGCTCGGCCTGCCCGGCGCCGACCCCGCGCGGGCCGCCGGCGCCGCGGACAAGTACGCCTACCGGACCGGCGAACGCGCCCACGGGGAACTGCCGGACTTCCACCGGAGCATCCGTGCCCGCGAGATCCGCGGCGCCGACGAGGCCCGGGAGTTCTGGCGCGAGGTGGCCCCGTCCCGGATCTTCCTCAAGCCCCGGGCCGAGGGCAACAGCCGCGGCTGCACCCGGGTGGAGGCGGAGGAGCGGATCGGTGAGGTGTTCGACTCGCTCACCCCGTACCTGGCCGGCGGGGTGATGGCCGAGGAATGCGTCGACGGCGCCCGCGAGTACAGCGTGGACCATGTGGCGGGCTTCTCGTGGGTGACGGAAAAGCTCACCACGGAGGGGGAGTTCCGCGCGGAGATCCAGCAGATCGTGCCGGCCCCGCTGGACCGGGGGACCGGCGAACGCGTCGAGCGCAGCGGATTCGTGGCCGCCGAGGTCTGCGGCTACGGCGGCAGCGCGTTCCACAACGAGGTCTTTCTCCTGCGGGGAGGACAGGAGACGGCCGTTGTCGAACCCAATCTGCGACCCGCCGGCATGCGCATCTGGGACCTCGCGGCGCTCGCCTTCGATTTCGATCCGTGGCAGGCGTGGCTGAACCACAGCCGGTACGGCAAGCCCGCCCCGGAATTCGTCGAGCAGCGCGGGTACGCGGGAATCCGGATGATACGGGCGGGGGCCGAGGGAATTCTCACGTCGCTGCCCGATGCCGAGCGGATCCGCGCGGAATTCCCGGGCGTCGAGGAAGTGGTCCTCACCAAGAGGGCCGGTGACCGGGTCACGCCCCGGGTCGAGAACAACGCCGATTTCACGGGCTACGTGATCTGCAGTACGCCGAGCTACGAGGAGACGTGCGCCGTGCTCGCCGCGTGCGCCGACAGGATCGAATCGCTGACGGGGGTCGAAGCGGTATGAGCAGGGTCATCGTCGTCGGGGCCGGCGGAGCCGGTCTCACCGCGGCCGTCGAGGCCGCCCACGCGGGCGCGGACGTCGTCCTCGTCACCAAGGCGATCTACCAGAACACGGCCTACCGCTGGGCCTCCGCGGGCGGCTGCACCTGGAAGACGCACGCCTTCAACGCCGCCGTCGTGCCCGGCGACAGCGTCGAGGCGCACCTCCACGACACCCTCGTCGGCGGCGCGCACGCCAACGACCCCGCCCTCGCCCGCACCCTCTGCGAGGGGTCGCGCGAGCTGGTGTACTGGCTCGAGGGCATCGGGCTGCGCTTCGAGCGGGCCGCCGACGACAGCTTCGCGACCCGCCCGTTCGGCGGCTGCGGCGCCCCGCGCGGCGTGCACCTGGAGGACCGCCTCGGCTACCACATCCAGCGGGCGCTCGACGCGACGCTCGCCGGCCTCGTCGCCGAGGGGCGCGTCACCGTCCACTCCGGGCTGCGCGCCACCCGGCTGCTGCTCGACGCGTACGGCGCCGTGCGGGGCCTGGAGGCGATGGCGGTCGACAGCCTGGAGATGCTGGAGATCCCCGGCGACGCGGTGGTCCTCGCGGACGGCGGCGGCGCCTCGATGTACGCGCCGTCGGCGGCCTCGATGGACAAGACCTGCGACGGCCTGGCCCTGGGGCTGTACGCCGGTGCCGACGCCGTCGACATGGAGTTCGTGCAGTTCCACCCCACGGGCCTGGTCTCCGACGTGCTGACCTTCGACGGCTCGCTGGTCGAGGAGGCGCTGCGCTTCGAGGGGGCGGTCCTGCTCAACCGGCACGGCGAGCGCTTCATGCTCCGCCACGACGAACGGGGCGAGCGGGCGACGCGGGACGTGGTGTCGCGCGGCATCTACCGCGAGATCGTCGAGGGCCGCGCCTTCGACGACGGCTCCGTCCACCTCGACATCTCCACCTGCCGGGACGTCATCCCCGGCCTGTACCCGGCGCTCCACGAGCGGCTGGTCCAGGCGGGCTTCGACCCGGCCGCCGACGACACCCTGGGCATCCGCCCCACGGCCCACTTCCTCATGGGCGGGCTGCGGATCGACACCACCACTCGCACGGGCGTCCCCGGCCTCCTCGCGGCCGGTGAGACGGCCGGCGGCGTCCACGGCGCCAACCGCCTCGGCGGGAACGGCCTGTCGGAGGCGCTGGTCTTCGGCCGGATCGCGGGGCGCGAGGCCGCCGCCGTCCGGTCCGCCGGCCCGGCCGGGGAGATCCGGGTGACCGGCTCCTTCCACGCCCCGCCCGGCGGCACGGAGTCCGTCGACAGCGTCCTCCAGGACCTGCGGCACGCCATGTACCGCCACGCGGGCCCCATCCGCACCGAGCGCGGACTGACCACGATGCTCGGCCTCCTCAGCGTCCTGGAGGACCGTACGCGGCGGATCCAACTGGCCACCGGCTCCCGCGCCGCCGGCCAGGTGCAGACCTACCTGGACCTGCGGAACCTGCTGCTGGCGTCGAAGGCGGTGGTCGAGGGGGCGCTGCTGCGCAAGGAGTCGCGCGGCTCCCACTTCCGCGAGGACTTCCCCGGGACGGACGCGGAGTTCGCGGGCACGGCGGCGGTGCTGAAGGAGGACCAGTTCGCCTGGTCCCCCTACGACCACGGCACGGGCCGGACGGCGGGCGAGGACACCGGCGCGCCGTGACGTACGTCCTGCGGTTCCTGTCCGCGCTCTGCCTGTTCGCGTTCCTGGCGCGCGCCAACGTCTTCCTCGACGCGTACTCCAACACCGTGCTCGTCCTGGGCTACCGGGTCCTGCTGGTGTTCTCGCCCCTGGTGATCCGCTGGGCGGGCCGCTCGGCCGGCGGCGTGTGCTTCCTGGCCGCGGCCGGGGGCACCGCCCTGTGGCTCGTCCCGGACCCCTCGGTCCATCTGGCGGCCGCGCTGGTGGTCGGCCTGGGGCTGAGCGTCGGCGGCTACGTGCTCAAGGCCGCCGTCTCGGAGAACGCCTCCGGCGCCTCCTGGAACAAGATCGCGCTCAACGGGGGCAGTCTGCTCGCCGGCGTCTACGTGGCCGTGGTCCGGCCGTCGTGGGGCCTGGCGGGCTTCCTGGCCCCCCTGGTCGTGATCCTGGCGGCGGCGGGCGCTCTGGCGCTGTGGGCCGTGCGGGGGAGGGGACGGGCCGCGCCCGCCCCCTCCGCCCCGCCCGCGGCGTCGCGCCGCGGCAGGGCGGGGTGGGCACTGCTCGGCGTGGCCATCGGCATCAAGCTGTTCGCCGTCTTCTCGATCCTCCCGCAGTACCTGCTGCACGCCTCCGGCACGCTGCCCGGCTGGTACGGCTACCTGGTCAGCCTGAACGCCCTCGTGATCATCGTGCTGCAGAAGCCCGTCATGGGCCTGATCACCGGGCGGGGCACCCCGGCCACCCGGACCCGCTCGGTCCTGGCGGTCCTGGCCTGCTGCATGCTCGTGCTGGCCGCGCCCGGCTGGTTCCGGGTGGAGTCGCTCGCCGGCGCCTCGCTGTGGATCCTGCTGTGCACCCTCGCGGAGTGCGCGGTCAGCTACCTGGACGTGGCCGCCTCGGGCGCCGGCTGCCTCTTCCACAAGGAGGCAGCGGCAGGCGTCGGCGCCGGACTGTGCGTCGCGCTCAGCCGGTTCGCCGGTGACCTGGGCCCGGAGCTGATCGGCGGGCTCGGCCTGGCCTGCGTCCTCGCCGGATCGCTGCTGCTGTACACCGGGCGCGCCCGGCAGGAGGCCGCGCCGGCCGTGGCCCCGGCCGGCTGACGCCCGTCCGCCGGGGGCCGCCGCGCACACCGCGGCGGCCCCCGGCGGCACATCCCGGCCGCCGTCCCGCGGCCGCCGCACCCCCACGACACCCCGCAGGAGCCCCCGTTGCCCCAGATCACCGTCGACCACTCGCCGGGTCTCTTCGACACCCTGGACGCCCACGCCTTCGCCCGGGGGCTGCACGCCGTCGTCGTCGCGTCGATCGACGCCACCGTCGCCAGCTGCAAGACCCGCTTCCGTGAGGCCGGCACGGTCGTCGTCGGCGACGGCACGCGCGAGGAGGGCCTGCTCCACGTCCAGCTGGGCATCCTGCCCGGGCGTGCGGAGGACACGAAACGTGTGCTCGTCGAGCGGGTCCTGGACTTCGCGCTGCGGACGACCGCCCCGGCCGGCCCGGTCGGCGTCTCGGCCGATGTCCACGAACTGAGCCCCCACTACCGCACCCGGGCACCGGGTTTCGCCGACTGACCTGTCGCGGACGGCCGCCGGACGGCACCATGGAGGGCACGACGTCCGAGGGGAGCCGCCGTGCTGTTCGAGGTGTGGGCACCGGAGGCCGGCCGGGTCGCGCTGTGGGCGGACGGGCGGACGTACGCCATGGAGCGCGACACGGCCCGCACGGGCTGGTGGCGGCGCGAGGCGCCCGCCACCGACGGCACCCGCTACGGCTTCGCCCTCGGCGACGGGCCCGTCCTGCCCGACCCCCGCGCCCGCCGGCTGCCGGACGGCCCCGGCCGGCCCGGTGCCGTCCACGACCCCGGCCGCTTCCCCTGGCGCCACCCCTGGCCCGGCCGCCCGCTGCCCGGGGCGGTGCTCTACGAGCTGCACATCGGCACCTTCACCCACGAGGGCACCTTCGACGCGGCCGCCGGACGGCTGCCCCACCTCGCCGGACTCGGCGTCACCCATGTGGAACTCATGCCGGTCTGCCCGTTCCCCGGCCGGCACGGCTGGGGCTACGACGGCGTGGCCCCCTGGGCCGTGCACGAGCCCTACGGCGGCCCCGACGGGCTGGCACGCTTCGTGGACGCGGCCCACGGGCTGGGCCTGGGCGTCGTCCTGGACGTGGTGCACAACCACCTGGGCCCGTCCGGCAACCACCTGCCCGCCTTCGGGCCCTATTTCACCGAGAGCCATCACACGCCGTGGGGCGCCGCCGTCAACCTCGACGCCCCCGGCTCGGCGGAGACCCGGGCGTACCTGACGGACAGCGCGCTGGCCTGGCTGCGCGACTACCGCCTCGACGGACTGCGGCTGGACGCCGTGCACGCCCTGGCCGACACCGGCCCGCGGCACTTCCTGGCCGACCTGTCCGCCGCCGTCGACGCGCTGGCCGACCGGCTGGGGCGCCCGCTCTTCCTCATCGCCGAGTCCGACCTCAACGACCCGGCCACCACCACCCCCCGCGCGGCCGGCGGTCAGGGCCTCCACGCCCAGTGGAACGACGACTTCCACCACGCCCTCCACACCGCCCTCACCGGCGAGTCCCAGGGCTACTACGCCGACTTCGCCGCCGACCCCGGCCACGCCCTGGCCAAGACCCTGCGCGGCGGCTTCTTCCACGACGGCGTCCACTCCGCCTTCCGCGGCCGCCCCCACGGCCGGCCCCTCGACCCGCGCGTCACCCCGGCCCACCGCCTCCTGGCCTACGCCCAGACCCACGACCAGGTCGGCAACCGGGCCCTCGGCGACCGCCTCTCCGCCCGGCTCTCCCCGGGCCTGCTGGCCTGCGCGGCCACCCTGGTGCTGTGCGCGCCCTTCACCCCGATGCTGTTCATGGGCGAGGAGTGGGGCGCCCGCACGCCCTGGCAGTACTTCACCGACCACCCGGACCCGGAACTGGCCGAGGCCGTCCGCACCGGCCGGCGCCGCGAGTTCGCCGCCCACGGCTGGCCGCCGGCCGAGATCCCCGACCCCCAGGACCCGGCCACCCGCGACCGCTCCTGCCTCGACTGGACCGAACCCGACCGCGCCCCGCACGCCGGACTGCTCGCCTGGCACCGCCGCCTGATCGCCCTGCGGCACGCCGAGCCGGCGCTGACCGACCCCGCGTGGACGTACGACGCCCTGTCGGTCACCCCGCCGGGGACGGTGGCCTTCCGCCGCGGACCGGTCGTCGTCGCCGTCAACCTCACCGGCCGCCCGGCCCGCCTGCCGCTCGGCCCGCTCCCGGCCCGTACGGAGGTGGCGGCCGCCTGGGGAACACCGGCGCCGGTGACGGAGGACGGCACGCTGACGCTCCCGGCGGAGTCCGCCGTCGTGCTGCGGACGGGGGGCCGGTTGCGCGCGACCCGGGCCGGGGAGACGCTGGAAGGGGCGTGACCGCTCCTTCGCGAGCGCGGGTCCACAGCGCCGGGTGCGGTGCGCCGCTCCGAGGGAAGTGACGGCCATGCGCACGCTTCTGAGGGCACGGATGGACACCCGTGCGGCGAACGAGGCGCTTCGCGACGGGACCCTGGCCGGGGTCGTCGAGGGACTCATGGAGCGGCTGCGGCCCGAGGCCGCCTACTTCACCGCGCTGGACGGGGGCCGCTCCTGCCTCATGGTCTTCGACATGACGGACCCCTCGCAGATGCCGGCCATCTGCGAGGAGCTCTTCCGGACGATGGAGGCCGAGATCGAGCTGCACCCCGTGATGAACGCCGACGACCTCCGCAAGGGCCTGGAGGCCCTGGGACGCAACGGCTGAGGGCCGCCGCGTCCCGGCTCAGTCCTCGGCCGGGTGCAGCCGCAGCGCGACGGAGTTGATGCAGTAGCGCTGGTCCGTCGGGGTGGGGTAGCCCTCGCCCTCGAAGACGTGGCCCAGGTGGGAGCCGCAGCGCGCGCAGCGGACCTCCACGCGCAGCATGCCGTGCGAACGGTCCTCCAGGAGCTCGACGGCCGAGGAGTCCCGGGGGTCGAAGAAGCTCGGCCAGCCGCAGTGGCTCGCGAACTTCTCCGTGGACCGGAACAGCTCCGCGCCGCAGCCCCGGCAGACGTAGACGCCCGCCGTCGTGGTGTCGGTGTACTCACCGCGGAAGGCCGGTTCGGTGCCGGCCCGGCGGAGCACCTCGTACTCCGCCGGGGTCAGCTCCGCGCGCCACTGCTCGTCCGTCTTCTCGACCTCGTAGGCCATGTCGCGCGTCCTTCCGCAGGGTGCCGGTGTCAGTTCTCCAGGCGGGCCAGGATCGCCGGACCGAGGTCCGTGACGTCTCCCGCGCCCATGGTCAGAACGAGATCACCGGGCCGGACCATTCCCGCGATCACGTCCGGGACCGCCGCCATGGCGTGCTCGGCGCGGACGTCCGCGCCGGCCTCCCGCGCCGCGTCGATGATCAGCGCGCTGGTGATGCCCGGGATCGGGTCCTCACGGGCCGGGTAGATGTCCAGGACCACGGAGGCGTCGGCGAGCGCCAGCGACCGCCCCATCTCCGTGCCCAGCTCCTGGGTGCGGGAGAACAGGTGGGGCTGGAAGACGACCAGCACCCGGGAGTCGGCCGCGGCGCCCCGGATGGCCTCCAGGTCGGCGGTCATCTCGGTGGGGTGGTGGGCGTACGAGTCGATGACCTGCACGCCGCCGGCCTCGCCCTTGAGCTGGAGGCGGCGGCCCACGCCGGTGAACTTGCCGAGCGCGGAGGCGAGGTTGTGCGCCGGGATGCCGAGAGCCACGCCCGCGGCGAGGGCCGCGACGGCGTTGTGCGCGTAGTGGCTGCCGGGCACGGAGACGGCGAAGGTGAGCATCCTGCCGTTCAGCAGGATGGTGACCTCGCTGGCCAGGCCGCGCGGGACGACCTTCAGGACGCGCACGTCGGCGTCCTCGGCCGTGCCGTACGTGACGATCTCGACGTCGTGACGGCCGGAGACGCGCTCGACGAGCTCGCGGGCGCCGGCCTGGTCGGCGGAGACGACCAGCGTGCCGCCGGGGCGGACCCGGCCGACGAACGTCTCGAACGACTCGTAGATCTCGTCCATCGACGCGTAGTTCGCGTGGTGGTCCAGCTCCACGTTGAGGATGATCGCGACCTCGGGCGCGTACTTGTGGAAGCTGCGGTCGCTTTCGTCCGCCTCGGCGACGAAGATCTCGCCGGAGCCGTGCCGGGCGTTGGTGCCGGGGCCGGCGAGGTCGCCGCCGATGGCGTACGACGGGTCCAGGCCCAGGGCGTCCAGGGAGACGGCCAGCATCGACGTCGTGGTCGTCTTGCCGTGGGTACCCGCGACGGCGATCGGGCGCAGCCCGTCCATCAGCCGGGCCAGCGCGTCCGAGCGGTGGACGACCGGCACGCCGCGCTCGGCGGCCGCCGCCAGCTCGGGGTTGTCGGCGCGGATGGCGCTGGAGACGACGACGCAGGTGGCGTCGGCCGCCAGGTGCTCGGCGGCGTGGCCGATGTGCACCGTGACGCCCAGCTCGCGCAGGGCCGCGGCGGTGGCCGACTCCTTCGCGTCGCTGCCGGCGACGACCGCGCCGCGCTGGGCGAGGATCTTCGCGATGCCCGACATGCCGGCGCCGCCGATGCCGATGAAGTGCGGTCGGTCCATCGTCGTGGGGACGGCCGGTGCCATGTGCGGTGCTCCCTGGGGGGTCGGTGGTCGTTGCGGGCCCAACTCTATGCCCCGGCCCGGACGGCCCCGCCCGCGCCCGTCACACCGCCCGGATCAGTCCCGCCGCCAGGCCCGCGGCGACCGCCGCCGTACGGCTGTCGACGCCCAGCTTGTCGTATATGTGCACGAGGTGGGTCTTGACCGTCGCCTCGCTGATGAAGAGCCGCTTGGAGATCTGCCGGTTGGCCAGGCCCTCGGCCACCAGGCCCAGGATCTCCGTCTCGCGCGGCGACAGCGCCGGCCGGCCCCCCGCCCGCACCCGGCCGAGCAGCCGGGCGGCGACCGGCGGGGCCAGCACGGTCTCGCCGCGCGCCGCCGCGTGGACGGCGGCCGCCACCTCCTCGGGCGGGGCGTCCTTGAGGAGGTAGCCGGTGGCCCCGGCCTCGACGGCGGCCAGGATGTCGGCGTCGGTGCTGTACGTGGTGAGGATCAGCACGGCGGGCGGGCGGGGCAGCGCGGTGATGCGCCGGGTGGCCTCCACGCCGTGCATCCCGGCGCCCATCTGGAGGTCCATGAGCACGACGTCGGGCCGTACCCCCTCGTCCAGCAGCCGCAGCGCCTCCGCGCCGTCGGCGGCCTCGCCCACGGCCGTCACGTCCGGCAGGTCGTCGACCATGGCGCGCAGCCCGCGCCGTACGACGGGGTGGTCGTCGACCAGGAGGACCCCGATGAGCCGGTTCACGCCGCCTCCTCCAGGGCCGCCGGGTCCAGGGCTCCCGCCCCGGTGGGCAGGGCTGCGGCGATCGCCGTGCCCTCGCCCGGCGCCGACTCGACGACGAGGGTGCCGCCGAGCTCGGCGATCCGCTCGCGCATGCCGTGGAGGCCGAAGGTGCGGCGGCCGTCCGCGGGGCCGTCGCCCGGCGCGAAGCCGACGCCGTCGTCGAAGACGTCGAGGGTCACCTGCCCGTCGAGGTAGGCGAGGGTGACGGCGGCGTGCTCGGCCCGCGCGTGCCGGGCGACGTTGGCCAGCGCCTCCTGGGTCAGCCGCAGCAGGGCCACCTCGGTCTCCACCGGCAGCGGGCAGGGCTCGCCGTCGAGGCGGAAGACGGCCCCGGGGACGGTGCGCGCGGTCACCCGGCGCAGCGCCTCGGGCAGCGGCGCGTCCTCCAGGGCGGGCGGGGTGAGGGCCTGGACGAAGCGACGGGCCTCGGCGAGGTTGTCGGCGGCGGTCCGGCCGATCTCGCGGACCCGGGCCCGGGCCGTGCCGGGGTCGGCGCCCTCGGCGGCGCGGGCGAGCAGCACGATGCTGGAGAGGCCCTGGGCGAGCGTGTCGTGGATCTCGCGGGCGAGCCGCTGCCGCTCCGCCAGCCGGCCGGCCTCGCGCTGGGCGGCCGCCAGCTCGTCCCGGGTCCGTACGAGGTCGTCGATCAGCAACTGGCGGCGGCGGCTCTCGCGGGACAGCGCCGCGTAGCCGTAGGCGGTGAAGATCGCCACGCAGGCGCCGGCCACCGGGCCGACCACCTTGGGCACGGTCAGCCCGCCCGGCCCGCCGGCCTGGGCCGCCACGACGGCGGCGGTGGCCGCGGCGACGGCCGGGTGCGCCCACCGCACCGGCATGGCGCGGAGGAAGAGGAAGAAGAGCGGGAACGCGACGTAGCTGAAGCCGCGGTCCACGGCCAGCAGCGCCAGCCACAGCCCGGTGACGGCGGCGAGCCACGCCCCGGGGCGCGCGGCGCGCCGGACGACCCCGGCGCCGTACGCGCCGGCCAGCGCCACCGCGAGGGCCGGCACCGCGCCCGGCGCCCGCCCGGCCAGGGCATGGACGGAGGCGACGGCGAGCAGCGCGTAGAAGGCGGCGTGCAGCGCGAGGCGCACCAGCGGCGGCGAGGGCACGTGGGCGGGGTCACGGGGGCCGGCGGGTCTCATCCCGTCGAGCGTACGGGGCCGCGCGGGGCCCGCCGCCACGCCGGGCATCAACCGTTCGATGGATTTCCGTGTGCACCGGACGGGCGAGCCCACGACCACCCCTTGCCCCGATACCGGAGGGAGGCCCCCGCCGGAAGGCTGGAGGGGTCCCGCACCGGCCCCGGAGGATCCCTTGTTCGTCGCGCTCCGTGACATCCGCTTCGCCCGAGGACGGTTCGCCCTCATGGGCACCGTCGTCGCGCTGATCACCACCCTGGTGGTCTTCCTCAACGGCCTGACCGACGGGCTCGGCCGCGAGGCGTCGTCGGCCGTCGCCGGGCTGCCGGCGGACCGGATCGTCTTCGGCGCCCCGGCCGGGGCCGAGCCCGAGGTGTCGTTCTCCAACAGCACGCTGGACGACCGGCAGGCCGCCGCGTGGCGCGCCGCGCCGGGCGTACGGTCCGCCGAACCGCTGGGCGTGGCCATGACCCGGCTGACCGCCCACGGCTCGGCCACGTCGGTGAGCGTCTTCGGCACGTCCGGGCGGCTGCGCCCGGCCCCGCTGCGCGGCGACCAGCCGGGGGAGGGGCAGGTGGCCGTGAGCGAGCGGCTGGCCCGGACGCACGGGCTGCGCCCGGGGGACCGGATCACGCTGGGCGCCCGGGAGCTGACCGTCAGCGGCGTCACCCCCGACCGCGGCCACGGGCACGCGCCCGCCGTGTGGACGACGCTCGCCGACTGGCGGCGGGTGAGCCATCAGGGCGGTCCCTCCGCGCTGGCGGTGACCGGCGGCGGCGCGCCCGCCGGGGACGTCGCGCGCACCACCCGGGCCGTCTCCCGCGCGGACGCGCTCGACGGCATCGACGGCTACGCGGCCGAGCACGGCACCCTCCTGCTGGTGCAGGGCTTCCTCTTCGTGGTGAGCGCGCTGGTGGTGGGGGCCTTCTTCACGGTGTGGACGGTGCAGCGGCGCCCGGACGTCGCGGTGCTGAAGGCGCTGGGCGCGAGCGGCGGCCACCTGCTGGTGGACGCCCTCGGCCAGGCCGCCGTGGTCCTGGTGGCCGGGGCCGCCGCGGGCGCGGCCGCCGGCACGGCGGGAGGTGCGTTCGCCGCCCGGGCCGTGCCCTTCGAGCTGGGCCCGTCCACGGTGGCCCTCCCGGTGGCGGCGATGGTGCTGCTGGGCCTGGCCGGGGCCGCGCTCGCCGTACGCCGCATCACGTCCGTCGACCCGCTGACCGCCCTGGGAGCCACCCGATGAGCACCTCGACCGCCGCCCTCCGCCTGGAGGACGTCCTCCTCACCTATCCGGACGGCGACCGCGCGCTCACCGCGTTGGACCGGGTGTCGCTGACCGTGGCGCCCGGCGAGCTGGTGGCCGTCGCCGGGCCGTCGGGCTCGGGCAAGTCCACCCTGCTGGCGGTCGCGGCGACCCTGTTGCGCCCGGACGCGGGGCGGGTGGTCGTCGCGGGCCGCGACACCGGCCCGATGACGGCGCGGGAGCGCACCGCGCTGCGCCGCGAGCGGATCGGCGTCGTCTTCCAGCAGGCGAACCTGCTGCCCTCGCTGACGGCCGAGGAACAGCTGCTGGCCGTGGCGCGGCTGCGCGGCGAGGGGGTCCGGGCGAGCCGGGCCCGGGCGGGGGAGCTGCTGGCATCGGTCGGGCTGGACGCCGCCAAGCGGCGCCGCCGCCCGCACCAGCTGTCCGGCGGCGAGCGGCAGCGCGTGAACATCGCCCGCGCCCTGTGGGGCGGCCCCGCGGTGCTGCTGGTGGACGAGCCGACCTCGGCGCTCGACCACGAGCGGGGCGAGCGCGTCATGGAGCTGCTGGCCGAGGTCACCCGGCGGCACCGCACGGCGACCGTGCTGGTCACCCACGACCGGGCGCTGCTGGGCCGCGCCGACCGGGTGCTGACGATGACCGACGGCCGGCTGGCCGCCGGCCCGGCTCACTCCTCGGCGCCGCCCGTCCGTACGGAGCCCTCGCCGCCCGCCGCGTCCTCCTCGTCGTCGCCGTGCGCGTAGAGCTTGAGGACGGGCACGCCGACCTTGTGGCGGGCGCGGGAGGCCCAGTCGCGGTGGAAGAACTCCTCGACCAGGTGGGGTGCGGTCAGCACGATGACCTCGTCGGCGTGGGTCTGCTCGACGACGGACCGCAGCAGGTCCAGCGGGTGGTTGTCGATGATCTGCCCGACGGCCTCGCAGCCCGCCGCCCGCAGGCGCTGGAGGGAGTGCTCCAGCGCGAGGGCGGCCGGCCGCAGGGCCGCCTCGCCCTCCGGCTCGTCGGCCTCGTGGACGGCCTGCTCCAGCTCGCCGAGGGCCACGTCGTCGATGGCGCGCAGCAGCCGGTCCTCGTCACCTCTGGGGCGCATGAGGACGACGAAGGACATGGCGTCGTCGTGCAGGGTCGTGACGAAGTCGACATCCGTGCCGGACAGCGGCTGTTCGATCATCAATACGCTCGTGAACACGGTGGGCGCGCCCTTCTTCTCCTTGGGCCACCGGGCCCAACAGAAACCATCCTGCGCGTGCTCCCGTGAGCCCGCCTGTTTTGGTCCACTGCCCTCGGGAAAGCGTCTGACTCAATTCTGCCCACGGGAACGGAACCGGAACGGGAAATTCCGTCGATTGTCAGATCCTCCGGTACCGGGTGAAGAGGAAACCGCCCTCCTCCAGCACCGATCCCAGCGCGAACCGCTCCGGGACCGCCAGCGGCGGCCCCGCCATGATCCGTGGCGCCGTGCCCGTGGCCACCACCGGAGCCAGTGACAGGCACATCTCGTCCAGCACCCCGGCCGAGGCGAACTGCCCCAGCAGCCGGGGACCGCCCTCCGTCAGCAGCCGCGTCAGCCCCCGCCCGGCCAGCACACCGGGCACGCGCGCGGGATCCACCCCGCGCCCCTCGCCCGCCACGACCACCTCGGTGCCCGCCGTGCGCGCCGCCGCCACCCGCTCCGCCGGGGCGTCCGCGCCCGTCAGTACGAGCGTCGGCACGAGCGGCGAGGTGAACAGGGGGAGCGAGAAGTCCAGGTCGAGCCCGGCGCTCACCACGGCGATGACGGGCGCGGGCCCCTGCCCGAGCGCCGCCCGCCGCGCCGCGAAGGCCTCCCGCGCCCGCGCGGGCCGGTAGCCCTCCTGCCGCACCGTCTCGGCCCCGACCACCACCGCGTCGGCCAGCCCCCGCAGCGTCCCGAAGATCCGCATGTCGGCCGCCGAGGACAGCGGCTGCGAGCGGCCCTCGTGATGGGCGGCGCCGTCCAGGGAGGAGACCATGTTGGCCCGCAGCCACGCCGTCCCGGCCGGTATGTCGTCCGGGTACGCGTAGAGCCCGGCGAGCTCGTCCAGCCCCCATTCGCGGTCCTCGAGATCGGCGGGGCTGAGCGGGGAGGGGAACAGGCGTCGCATAGGCGGCAGTGTGACATGGCTCGCCCCCCGTGCGAGCCTCCCCGCCCGCATCCGGGGCTACGCTGGACAGCTGTGTCGTCCTCCACCGCAGTACCCACCAGCGCCACTGGCACCACCGCACCCGGCTCCGGAGCCGGGCACGACGGCGGGCCCGTAGCCCTCACCTCGCGCGCCCCGCACGTCCCCGCCGACCGTCTGGTCGCCGAGATGGTGCCCCCGCCGCGTTTCGGCTCGGTGCGGTTCGACAACTACATACCCGACGCCAAGCAGCCCAGCCAGGCGCAGGCCGTCACCACCCTCGCCGCCTTCGCCGGCGGCCTCGGCGGCCCGGCCGCGGGCGACGGCGGCCGCAGGCGCTGGTTCCGCCGCGAGGCGAAGCCCGCGGCGCCCACCGGCCCGCGCGGCGTCTACCTCGACGGCGGCTACGGCGTCGGCAAGACCCACCTGCTGGCCTCCCTCTGGCACGCCACCGCCGCCGCCCCCGAGCGGAAGGCCTTCGGCACCTTCGTCGAGCTGACCAACCTGGTCGGCGCCCTCGGCTTCCAGCAGACCGTGCGGACCCTCGGCGGTCACACGCTGCTGTGCATCGACGAGTTCGAGCTCGACGACCCCGGCGACACCGTCCTGGTCTCCACCCTCCTGGGCAAGCTCGTCGACGCCGGCGTGGCGCTCGCCGCCACCTCCAACACCCTGCCCGGCAAGCTCGGCGAGGGCCGGTTCGCCGCCGCCGACTTCCTGCGCGAGATCCAGGGCCTCTCCGCCCACTTCCGCCCACTGCGCATCGACGGCGAGGACTACCGCCACCGCGGCCTGCCGGAGGCGCCCGCCCCCTTCGACGACGCCACCGTCGAGCGCGTCGCCCACACCACCCCCGGCGCCTCCCTCGACGCCTTCCCCGACCTGCTCGACCACCTCTCCACCGTCCACCCCAGCCGCTACGGCGCCATGTGCGACGGCATCGAGGCCGTCTGCCTGACCGGCGTCCGCCCGGTCCCGGACCAGTCGACGGCCCTGCGCCTGGTGGTCCTCGCCGACCGCCTCTACGACCGCGAGGTGCCGGTGCTGGCGTCCGGCCGCCCGTTCGACGAGCTCTTCAGCGAGGAGATGCTGAACGGCGGCTACCGGAAGAAGTACTTCCGCGCCATCTCCCGCCTCACCGCCCTCGCCCGCGACGCCAAGGGGCTCGTCGAGAAGTAGCGGGGCCCGCTCCCCGGGGGCGGTACGGTTCCCTGGTGCTCCCCACCCACCCCCACCCGCGCGCTCGCGCGGTCCTCGCCGTGCTCCTGTGCGGGGCGGCGCTCACCGCCTGCGGCGGCTCCGACGGCACGGGCCGCCCGGCCGCCGCCGACGGGCGGAAGACCGCCTCCTCCGCCCCGGCGGCCCCCGCCGCACCGTCGTCCGCGCCGGCGGCCACCGCCGCGCCCACCCTGCCGCCGGGCCCCGGCGGCACCACCCCGGTCTTCTCGCACGGCCGCCGCGACGGCGCCAAGCGCGTCGCCCTCACCTTCGACGCCGACATGACGTCCGATCAGGGCCCGCGCGCCGCCCGCGGGGAGCACTTCGACAACCCCGGGCTCATCGCGACGCTCCGCCGCCTGAAGGTGCCCGCCACCGTCTTCATGACCGGCCGGTGGGCGGAGCAGTACCCGGACCAGGCCCGGTCCATCGGCGACGACCCCCTCTTCGAGGTCGCCAACCACTCCTACAGCCACCACGCGTTCAGCACCCCCTGCTACGGCCTGCCCGCCGTGCCGCGCGGCGCGGCCCGCGCCGACGTCGAGCGCGCCTTCGCGGCCTTCCGCACCGCCGGGGTCCGCAACACCGTGCCGTACTTCCGCTTCCCGGGCGGCTGCCACGACCGGACGGTACTGAAGGAACTGGGCCCGGCGAAGGTGACCGCCGTGCAGTGGGACGTCGTCAGCGGCGACGCCTTCGCGAAGCAGGCGGGGCCCGTCGCCACCACGGTGATCTCACAGGCCGGGCCGGGCTCGGTGGTGGTGATGCACTGCACCCGCAGCGCGGCCCCGACAACGGAGGAGGCGGTCCGGAGGATCGTCCCGGCGCTACGGGAGAAGGGCTACGAGCTCGTCCGAGTCTCGGACCTCATGCGCGACGCCTGACCGGGCTGCGCCCGGTGTCCTCGATCGCCGGACGGGCTGAAAGGCTCACCCCTCCCGCACCAGCAACACGACCGACCCGTCCAGTCGCACCCAGCCCTCGTACACGCGCCCGCTCAGCACATCCCGCCACACCCCCCGCGGCAACGCCAGCACCCTCTCCCCCGGAGGGATCCGGTGCGGAAGCCGCGCCGCCCCCACCACCACCGCCCCCGCCCTCCCGAACGCCACCACCCCCTCCGGCGCCTCCAGCGGCTCGTAGCCCCCCTCCGCCCCGAACCACTCCGGATGCGTCCGGCGCAGCCGGAGGGCCGTGCGGGTGAGGGCCAGCTTCTCCGCCGACAGCCCGGCCGGTGCCGGCTCGTCGAAGCGCGGGGGCCGCCGGTTGTCCGGGTCGACCAGGGCCGCGTACACCCGCTCGGTGCCCATGTACACGTCCGGCACCCCCGGCATCGTCAGGTGCAGCAGCGTCGCCCCCAGGACATGCGCCCGTACGTTCGGCGCGGTGGCCCGGGTCAGGGGGGCCAGCCCGGCGTACGGTTCGCCGCCGGGGCCGGCCTCGACGAAGGCGCGGACCGCCTCCTCGTAGGCCGCGTCCGGTTCCGTCCATGTCGTCAGCAGGGCCGCCTCGCGCACGCTCTTGAGGACGGCCGGTACGAGCCGCGCGGGGTCGGCCTCGCCGAGTCCGAAGGCGGTCTGCCAGGCGGTCCAGGCCACGTGCGGGTCGGGGCCGGGGACGTCGGCCCACAGCCGGTCCATGAGGTCCGCCCACTGCCGAGGGTGGGCGGTGAGCGCGGCGATCCGGGCGCGGACGTCCGCGCTGCGTTTGGTGTCGTGGGTGGAGAGGGCGGTGCCCGTGGCGGGCCAGTCGCGCTGGAGCCGCGCGCAGTGGGCGTGGAACTCCGCGGGGGTGACCGCCGGGCGGTCCGGCAGGCCGCCGACCTCGTTGGCGGACAGCAGGGGCGCGTAGCGGTAGAAGGCGGTGTCCTCGACGGACTTGGCGCGCAGCGCGGAGGCGGTCTGGGCGAAGCGGGCGCAGAAGTCCCGCTGGTCCGGCCCGTCGCCCAGCCGTCCGAGGGCGGCGTCCCTGATGAACTCGACGGCCCGGGCCTCCTCGGGGACGGTGAAGGCGGTGCGCGCCCCTTGGGCGGCCTCGTCGAGCAGGGCGGCGTCCGTCGCGGTGACGGGCCGGCCGGGCAGCGCGTAGGGGCGGTAGACGGGCAGCCGGACGAGGATCTCGCACAGGGCGGTGCGCAGCGCCCAGGGGGCGTGGTCGCGCAGGTGGTGGGAGGTCTCGCGGAGCCGTGCGGCGGTGCGGACCAGCCGGTCGGTCTCGGCGGCGAGCTCGTGGGTGACGATGCGGTACGCGGCGCGGCGTACGGTCGGCTGCCAGTCGCCGCCCCGGTCGGCGGCGGGGCCGGCGAAGGCGCGGTAGGCGGCGGCCAGCTCGCCGGCCCCGTCCGGGTCGGTGAAGAGGCCGTCGAGGTGGCGCAGGGTGTCGTAGCCGGTGGTGCCGGCGACGGGCCAGCCGGCGGGCAGCCGTTCGTCGCCGCTGAGGATCTTCTCCACCACGGTCCACCGGCCGCCGGTGGCGCCGGCGAGGCGGTGGAGGTAGCCGGCCGGGTCGGCGAGGCCGTCGGGGTGGTCGACGCGGAGGCCGTCGAGGACGCCGTCGGCGAGCAGGGCGAGCACCGTGGCGTGGGTGGCGGCGAAGACCTGGGGGTCCTCGGCGCGCAGCGCGATCAGCTCGGAGACGGTGAAGAAGCGGCGGTAGTTCAGTTCGGTGCGGGCGAGGCGCCACCAGGCGGGGCGGTACCACTGGGCGTCCAGCAGCTCGGTCAGGGGCAGCCGCTCGGTGCCGGGCCGCAGCGGCAGGACGTGCGCGTGGTAGCGCAGGACGTCGCCGTCCACCGTGAAGCGTTCCAGCTCGTCGCCGAGCGGCCCGGCGAGCACGGGCAGCAGCAGCCGGCCGCCGTGTTCGGCCCAGTCGATGTCGAACCAGCGGGCCCAGGGCGAGGCGGGGCCGTCGCGCAGGACGTGCCACAGCGGGCCGTTGAGCCGCTCGGGCGCGGGCATGGCCATGTGGTTGGGCACGATGTCGAGGATCAGCCCCAGCCCGTGCGCGTGGGCGGTGCGGGCGAGGGCCCGCAGTCCCTCCTCGCCGCCCAGCTCGGCGCGGACGGCGGCGTGGTCGACGACGTCGTAGCCGTGGGTGGAGCCGGGGACGGCCTCCAGGACGGGGGAGAGGTGGAGGTGGGACACGCCCAGGGCGGCGAGGTGGGGCACGGCCCGTTCGGCGGCCCGGAAGGGGAAGCCGGGCTGCAGCTGGAGCCGGTAGGTGGCGGTCGGCGGGGCGGTGCTGTCGCGCTTCACGGGAACATGCGTACCCACCGCTCCCGGGGGTCATGACCCGCCGCCGTCAGGCGGGGCGCCGCAGGACGGCCAGACTGCGGTCGGTGAGCGTCAGCCGCTCCCCGGCGCCGACCTCGGGGCCGCCGGACACGACGCCGTCGGGGCGGGCGGTGTCGAGGACGACCCGCCAGCGCCGGCCGTGGTCGGCGGGGACGACGAATTCCAGGGGCCGGTCGTGGGCGTTGAACATCAGCAGGAAGGAGTCGTCGAGGACCGGCTCGCCGCGCGGCCCGGGCTCCGAGATGGCGCTCCCGTTGAGGAAGACGGTCAGGGAGCGGGCGTGGGCGGCCTGCCAGTCGCTGTCCCGCATCTCCTCCCCTTCCGGGGTGAACCAGGCGATGTCGGACAGATCGTTGTGGGTGCCCTGCACCGGGCGGCCGTGGAAGAAGCGGCGCCGCCGGAAGACCGGGTGGTCGCGGCGCAGCCACACCAGCGACCGGGTGAAGCGCAGCATCCGGCGGGCCCGCTCGGCGGCCTCGCCCGTGTCGCCCTCCTCCGGCCAGCGCAGCCAGGAGACCTCGTTGTCCTGGCAGTAGGCGTTGTTGTTGCCGCCCTGGGTGCGGGCGAACTCGTCGCCGTGGCTGAGCATGGGCACGCCCTGGGAGACCATCAGGGTGGCGATGAAGTTGCGCATCTGGCGCTCGCGCAGGGCGAGCACCGCGGGGTCGTCGGTCGGGCCCTCGGCCCCGCAGTTCCAGGAGCGGTTGTGGCTCTCGCCGTCCTGGTTGTCCTCGCCGTTGGCCTCGTTGTGCTTGCCGTTGTACGCGACCAGGTCGTGGAGGGTGAAGCCGTCGTGGCAGGTGACGAAGTTGACGGAGGCCAGCGGGCGCCTGCCGTCGCCCTGGTACAGGTCGGAGGAGCCGGTCAGGCGGGAGCCGAACTCGGCCAGGGTGGCCGGCTCGCCCCGCCAGAGGTCCCGGCAGGTGTCCCGGAATTTCCCGTTCCACTCGGTCCACAGGGGCGGGAAGTTGCCGACCTGGTAGCCGCCCTCCCCGACGTCCCACGGCTCGGCGATCAGCTTGACCCGGCTGACCACCGGATCCTGCTGCACCAGGTCGAAGAACGACGAGAGCCGGTCCACCTCGTGGAACTGCCGGGCCAGCGTCGCCGCCAGATCGAAGCGGAAGCCGTCCACCCGCATCTCGGTCGCCCAGTAGCGCAGCGAGTCCATGATGAGCTGGAGCACATGCGGGCTGCGCATCAGCAGGGAATTGCCGGTGCCGGTGGTGTCCGTGTGATAGCGCGGGTCGTCCGCCAGCCGGTAGTACGAGCAGTTGTCCAGCCCCCGGAAGGAGAGCGTCGGCCCCAGGTGGTTGCCCTCGGCCGTGTGGTTGTAGACCACATCGAGAATCACCTCGATGCCCGCCGCGTGCAGCGCCCGCACCGCCGACTTGAACTCCAGCACCTGCTGGCCCCGGTCGCCCCACGAGGCGTAGGCGTTGTGGGGGGCGAAGAACCCGATGGTGTTGTAACCCCAGTAGTTGGCCAGCCCCGCGTCCACCAGCCGGTGGTCGTTGACGAACTGATGGACCGGCATCAGCTCGATGGCGGTCACCCCCAGCTCCGTCAGATGCTCGATCACGGCCGGGTGCGCCAGCGCCGCGTAGGTGCCGCGCACCTCCTCCGGCAGCGCCGGGTGGCACATCGTCAGGCCCTTGACGTGCGCCTCGTAGATGACCGTGCGGTGGTAGTCCGTGCGCGGCGGCCGGTCGTCGCCCCAGTCGAAGTACGGGTTGACCACCACCGATGTCATCATGTGCGGCGCCGAGTCCATGTCGTTGCGCTTCTCCGGCCGCCCGAAGTGGTAGCCGTAGACCGCCTCGCCCCAGTCGATCGCCCCGCTCACCGCCTTCGCGTAGGGGTCGAGCAGCAGCTTGGCGGAGTTGCAGCGCAGCCCCCGCTCCGGCTCGTACGGGCCGTGCGCCCGGAAGCCGTACCGCTGACCCGGCATCACCCCCGGTAGATAGGCGTGCCGTACGAAGCCGTCGGACTCGCGCAGCTCCACCGCCGTCTCCGAGCCGTCCTCGTGCAGCAGGCACAGCTCCACGCGCTCGGCGGCCTCCGAGAAGACCGCGAAATTGGTGCCGGCGCCGTCGTACGTCGCGCCCAGGGGATACGCCTGTCCCGGCCAGACCTGCATGAGCGAAAGTGTTCCACCCCGGGCGGCCCTTTCCGCAGATCTTCCCCAAAACCGTGGCGACCGGGTGACGCGGGCCACCGCCGGGCCGCCTCCCACCCTTCTGGCTATGAATCAGATCACGTCCGTGGCACGGCCGTCGGACAACGGCCACGTCCGGCGGCCGAGTTGTCCCGGGCCTCCGACGAGCGCGGATGCACCGCCCCGCGCCCGCACAGTAATCTGCCTTGATCGTTGGACGGGGGCGGAAGGCGGTGCACTGGTGAGCTCGGGCGGGCTGGAGCTGCCCCCTGGAGACGGAAGTCCCGAGGGTGACGGCTCGACCGACACGCCACCGGGCGTGATGTCCTTGACCCGGCCCCGGGAGATCGGGGCGGAACTGGACTGGGGCGCGGAGGCCTGGGACGAGGTGCGCACGCGCGCCCGCCGGGCCGGACGCGCCTACATCTGGCTGAATCTCGTCGAACAGCGGCTGCGGGCGGTCGTGGCCGCCGTGCTGCGCCCGGTCTACGAGCCGGTGCACGGCGACGAGGAATGGGTCGTCGCCGCCGCCGGGCCCGCGGGCCAGGAGTGGGTCCAGCGCGCCGTGGCCGTCCGCGAGGTCAGCCGCCGCAAGGGCTATCTGCTCGACCCGGCGGACGACAACGTCCTCAGCTTCCTCACGCTGCCCCAGCTGCGCGAGCTCCTCGTCCAGCACTGGCCGTGCTTCGAGCCCTACCTCGACGACCGGCGCGAGCTCGAACTCGCACTGGACGAGCTGGAGGTGGCCCGCAACGTCGTCTCCCGCAACCGCGCCCTCTCCGAGACCGTCCTCGCCCAGGCCGAACGCGCCTCCGCGCGGCTGCTGGACATCCTCGGCGGCGGCACCGGCGCCCACGGGCCCTCGGCCGACCGGCTGCCCGTCGACGCCGTCGAGGACCTCGTCGGCGACCGCTTCGCCGACGTCGTGGGTGTCCACCCCGACCGGGTGCGGCTCCAGCGCCAGCTGCCCGTGGAGGACCTCTTCGGCAGCGCCCGCCGCCTCGACGCCGTCGGCATAGGCCTGAACCTGCTCGTCCAGAACTACTCCGGGCGCCGCCTGGTGCGGCTCGCCGAGACCGGCTGCCGGGCCCGGCTGCTCTTCCTCAACCCGGCCAGCAGCGCCGTACGCCGCCGCGAGCGGGAGCTGGGCATCAAGAAGGGCGAGATCAGCCGGTCCGTCGAGATGAACATCATGCACATGCGGCGGGTGCGCGACCGGCTGCGCGACCCCGCCGCCTTCGAGATCCGCGTCTTCGACGAGACCCCGCGCTTCACCGCCTACCTCGTCAACGGCGACGGCTCGGACGGCCTCGCCGTCGTCCAGCCCTACCTGCGCCGGGCCCGCGGCATGGAGTCCCCCGTGCTGGTGCTGCGCGGCGGCGGCCGCGACGTGCTGCGTCAGGGCCGGTCCGCCGACGAGGACGGCGGGCTGTTCGGCACCTACCGCGAGGAGTTCGAGGGGGTCTGGGCCGACTCCCGGCCGGTCTCCTGAGCGCCGCGTCCGGCGGGGCCGGGGCCTGTCCCGGGACGTGTCCCGGGGGTTGTCAGTGCCCTGTGCGAGGCTGGGTGACCAGACGGGGGAAGCACCACCAGAGGGGGGAACCGCCATGGCCTGGCACGAGGAGCGGCTGATCGGATTCGACCTGGAGACCACGGGCACCGACCCCGCCCGGGCGCGGATCGTCACGGCGGCGGTCCTGGAGACCAAGGGCGGGGAGGTGGCCGCGAGCCGGCTCTGGCTGGCGGACCCCGGCGTGCCCATCCCGGACGAGGCGGCCGCCATCCACGGCGTCACCACCGAGCGCGCCGCCGCCGAGGGGCGGCCCTCGGCCGAGGTCGTGGACGAGATAGCCGCCGCCCTCGCCGGCCACTGGGCGCTGGGCGTGCCGGTCGTCGCCTACAACGCCTCCTTCGACCTCAGCCTGCTGGCGGCGGAGCTGCGCCGGCACGGCCTGCCCTCGCTCGGCGAGCGGCTGGGCGGTCCCGGCCCCGGCACCGGCACCGGCCCCGGCTTCGGCACCGGGCCCGTCGTCGACCCGTACACCATCGACCGGCACGTCGACCGCTATCGCAAGGGCCGGCGCACGCTCGAGGCGGTCTGCCGGGAGTACGGCGTGGTGCTCGACGACGCCCACGAGGCGGGCGCGGACGCCCTCGCGGCCGTCCGCGTGGCGCTGGCCACCGCGCGCCGGTATCCGGGCGTCGCCGCCGCCGACCCGTGGGAGCTCCACCGCGACCAGGTCCGGTGGTACGCGGAGTGGGCGGCCGGATATCAGGCCTGGCTGCGGCGGCAGGGGGAGTCCGGGGCGGTGGTCGACAGGTCCTGGCCGCTGCGGGGGTAGCCGGCGCGGGGGACTGGAGGGGCTGAGGGGCTGGAGGGGCGTCCGGGCGGGCGGATGCGGAATGCCTTGGTGTACTTCTTCCGGATTCCGTCATGCCCATGGATGCCGGGGCTGTCCGGGTCTACGGTAATCCGTACCGGGCCCGCGCTCACCCCCCATCACCGCCGCCGCCGCCGCTGCGCGTCGCGGCGATCCGAGGAGGCGCACCGTGCCCGAGAACCCTCCGCCGGCGGCCGGGCGGCCGCCCGAGGGGCTGCTGTGCGGGACCATGGAGGTCCACCGCCGGCTGCTCACCGAGAACGCCGCCTACGCCCGCGCCCGTACGGCCATCGAGAACCGCGCGTTCGCCTACGAGAGAGGGCACGCCGTGACCGCCCGCACGGGCGTGACGACCGTGCCCGTCGTCGTCCACGTCGTCCACGACGGCCCGGAGCGGAACATCGACGACGCCCAGGTCCTCAGCCAGATCGACGTCCTGAACCAGGACTTCCGGATGCTCAACCCGGACGTCGCGGGCGTGCCCGAGGTGTGGCGGGACCGCGCCGCCGACTGCCGGGTCGCCTTCCGCCTCGCCACCACCGACCCGGACGGCCGGGCCACCGGCGGCATCACCCGCACCGCGACCACCGTGACCGGCTTCGGCACCGACGACGCGGTGAAGTCCACGGCCCGCGGCGGCCGGGACGCCTGGCCCGCCGACCGCTACCTGAACCTCTGGGTCTGCGCCCTGGAGGGCGGCCTGCTGGGGTACGCCCAGTTCCCCGGCGGCCCGGCGGCCACCGACGGCGTGGTCGTCCGCGACACCGCCTTCGGCAACCGCGGCACCGCCACCGCGCCGTTCGGCCTCGGCCGCACGGCCACCCACGAGGTGGGCCACTGGCTGAACCTCCACCACATCTGGGGCGACGACGGCACCGGCTGCGGCGGCAGCGATCTCGTCGCCGACACCCCCAACCAGGGCGGCCCCAACTTCGGCACCCCGGTCTTCCCGCACCTCTCCTGCCGCAACGGCCCCCACGGCGACATGTTCATGAACTTCATGGACTACGTCGACGACGCGGCCATGTTCATGTTCACCGCGGGCCAGGCCACCCGGATCGACGCCACCCTCGACGGCCCCCGCTCCTCCTTCCTCTCCGCCCCGGCGCCGTAGGGCCTGTCCGGGGACGGGCCCGGGCGGCCGCTCAGAAGGGGTACCAGCGCACCGCCGGGTCGCCGTCCCGCAGCGAGGCGACCCGGCGCCGGAACTCCGCGAGGGCGGCCGGGTTGCCCGGCGCGTGCTGCGCCACCCAGGCACAGCTGGCCGTCTCCCGGGCGCCGCGCAGCACGCCGCAGCCCTCCCACTCGCGCACGTCCCAGCCGTAGGTGTGGACGAAGGAGTGGTAGGCCTCCGGGTCCAGCCCGTAGCGGTCGCGGCTGAGGGCCATCACCACCAGGTCGTGCTCCCGCAGGTCCACGGCGAAGGTCTCCAGGTCCACCAGCACCGGGCCGTCGGGCCCGATGTGGACGTTGCGCGTGAGGGCGTCGCCGTGGATGGGCCCCGGCGTCAGGTGGGGCGTCAGCGCGGCGGCCGCGGCGGCGAAGCCGTCCCGGCGCTCGCGCAGGTAGTCGGCGTCGGCGGGGTCGATCGCGTCCCCGGCCAGGCGCAGCCAGCGCTCGACGCCGCCGAGGAGGTCGCGGTGCGGCAGGGCGAAGTCCGGCGCGGGCAGCGCGTGGACCAGCCGCAGCAGCTCCGCCAGGTCGGCGGTGCCGGCCGGGCGTGCGGCGTCGGGGAGCCGCCGCCAGAGGGTGACGGGGTGGCCGTCGGCCGTCAGTGCCTCGGGCGCCGCGGCCCGGACGGCGGGCACGCCGCCCTCGGCCAGCCAGGCGGCGACCCGCAGCTCCCGGCGGGCGCGGTCGAGGAGCGAGGCGTCGCGGCCGACCTTGGCGACGAGGTCCCCGGCGGCGAAGACGGCGTTCTCGCCGAGCGAGATCAGGGTCGCGTCCGCGGCGGGCAGGGGGGTTCCGGCGGCCGCGAGGAGCTCGCGCGCCCGCTGTTCCGTAAATGCTGTGTCCACCGCGCCAGTGTCCCCCGGGGCGGTGTGGTGAACCGCACGGGGGCGCGCGCCGGGGTTGGCGGGAAATCGCTTCAGCGGTACGTTTCGTCTTCCTATTCTCCGATCATGACGACTTCCACGGGTCAACGCCCCGCCCACATCGCGATGTTCAACGTCGCGGCCGCCGGACACGTCAACCCCAGCCTCGACGTCATCCGGGAGCTCGTCGACCGCGGTCACCGGGTCACCTACGCCATACCGGAGAAGTACGCCGACCTGGTCGCCTCCACCGGTGCGGAGCCGCGCATCTACGACTCGCCGTTACCCACGGACGGCGACCCCGACCTGTGGGGGACCGAGATGATCGACCATCTCGAGCTCTTCCTGGAGAACTCGGTCCGGTCGCTGCCCCAGCTGGCCGCCCTCTACGAGGACGACGAGCCGGACCTCGTCCTCTACGACAGCCTCACCTACGCGGCGCGCGTGCTCGGCCACCGCTGGAAGGTGCCCGCCGTCCAGATGTGCTCGCACTTCGTCCCCTGGGACGGCTACGAGGAGGAGGTCGCCGAGCCCTTCTTCCGCCCCCTGCTGGAGACCGACAAGGGCCGCGCCTACCACGAGCGCTTCGCCGGCTGGCTCGCGGAGAACGGCATCACCGCCATCACCCCCGAGCTCTTCGCGACCCGGCCCGACCGGTGCGTCGCCCTCATCCCGCGCGCCATGCAGCCCAACGTCGACCGGGTCGACCCCGCCGTCTCGTCCTTCACCGGCTCCTGCCAGGGCGACCGCCCCGACCAGACCTGGGAGCCCCCGGCCGGTGCCGAGAAGGTCCTGCTCGTCTCCCTCGGCTCCACCTTCACCAAGCGGCCCGCCTTCTACCGCGAGTGCATCGCCGCCTTCGGTGACCTGCCCGGCTGGCACGTCGTCCTGCAGATCGGCAAGCACATCGACATCGCCGAACTGGGCACGATTCCCGCCAACTTCGAGGTCAGCTCCTGGGTTCCGCAGGTCGCCGTCCTCCGCCGGGCCGACGCCTTCGTCACCCACGCCGGCATGGGCGGCTGCAAGGAGGGCCTCGCCGCCGGGGTGCCCATGGTCGCCGTGCCCCAGGCGGCCGACCAGTTCGGCAACGCCGACGTCCTCCAGGCCCTCGGCGTCGCCCGGCACGTCCCCGCCGAGGAGGCCACCGCCGCCACCCTGCGCGAGGCCGTCCTCACCCTCACCGCCGACCCCGCCGTCGCCGCGCGCCTGGCGGAGCTCAAGGCCGAGGTGAACGCCGAGGGCGGCGCCCCGTACGCGGCCGACCTGATCGAGGCGGAACTTCGGGCATCCCGGTAACCCCTGGTACGGTCCCGTCCCATCGGCTGTCGCGCCCAACCCCCACGGGGCGCGACAGCCGTTCGTGGTGAGAGGCTCGGGGCGACGCACCGTACGAGAGGAGCACCACCCTCATGACCAGCGCGATCCTGGGCTTCGCCCTCTTCTCCCTCCTGGTGGCCATGGCCCCCGGCCCGGACACCCTCCTCGTCCTGCGCAACTGCCTGCGCGGCGGCCGCCGCACGGGCGGCGCGACCGCTCTCGGCGCTGCCGTCGGCTCCCTCGCCTGGGGCGTGGCCGCCGCCTTCGGCCTCGCGGCCGCCCTCCAGCGCTGGGACGCCGCCTACACCGTGGTCCGCCTGGCCGGCGCCGCCTACCTCGTCCTCCTCGGCGCCCAGGCCCTGTGGGCCCAGCGCCGCGGCACGGCACCGGCGACGACGGCGGAGCCGGACGCCGGCACCGCCCCGGCCGTCGGGGAGGCCTTCCGCCAGGGCCTGTTCAGCTGCCTGCTCAACCCCAAGGTGGGCGTCTTCTTCGTCGCCGTCGTGCCGCAGTTCCTCCCCGAGGGCGGCGCGGTCCTCGGCACCACCCTCCTCTTCGGCGCCGTCGACGCCCTCGTCGCGGCCGCCTGGCTCCTCCTCGTCACCGCCGGCGCCACCCGAGCCCTCACCTGGCTCCGCCGCCCCCGCGTCCACCGCAACCTGGAACTCACGACGGGCGGCGTCCTGGTGGCCCTGGGCGTCGGCACGGCGGCGGAATCGGTCTGAGCCCCGATCGTCCCGGCGCCCCCGCTCAGCCGGTGGCCGCCACGAGCCGGGACGACGCGGCGCGGGCCTCCTCGTAGCGGCGCAGCAGGAGGGTGAGGACCTCCGGGGCCGGGCCCAGAGTGGTGGCCAGGGTGTCGGCGGCCGCCGTCCGGGCGCCGGTGGCTATGCGGTCCGGGAGGCGGCCGGGGGCCAGGACGTACGGGGCGACCGCGACGTGCCGTACGCCCTCGGCCCGCAGCGCGCGTACGGCGTCCTCGGTACGGGGGGAGGAGGCGGAGGCGAACGCGGGTCGCACGGCGCACCAACCGGCGGTGTGCCGCCACTCCCGCGCGATTTCAGCGATCACCGCGATCGCCTCCGGGTCGGAGGAGCCCGCCGAGGCCAGGACGACCCCGGTCGAGCTCCGGTCGCCGTCGCGGACCCCGGCCTCCCGCAGCCGTCGTTCCAGCGCTGCCGTGAGCAGCGGCGACGGGCCGAGGACGCCGGCCTGGTGGACGGTCAGCGACGGCAGGACGGACGTCGCCCGGTTCAGGACGGCCGGGATGTCGGACTTCGCGTGGAACGCCCGGGTCAGCAGCAGCGGGACCGCCACCACCTCCCGTACGCCCTCCGCCGCCAGCCGTTCCAGGACGCGGGGCACGGACGGCGCGCAGAAGTCCAGGAAGCCCGCCTCCACCCGCAGGCCCGGCCGGCGGGCCGCGATCCCGTCGCGCAGCGCGGCGACGGTCGCCGCGTGCCGGGGGTCGCGGCTGCCGTGCGCCACGAGGAGCAGCACCATGTCGCGACCGGCTACTGACGCGCCGCCAGGCCGCGCGTGCGCAGCACCCGGCGTTCGAGCGGGCTGAAGACGATCAGGTCGATGGCGATGCCGACGAACAGGATGAGGAGGATGCCGAGCAGCACCCCCGGCATGTCCGAGTCGGTGCGGGCGTTCTCCAGGTACTGGCCGAGGCCGAGGCCCAGGTCGGGGGAGGAGGCGATGAGCTCCGCCGCCATCAGCGAGCGCCACGAGAACGCCCAGCCCTGCTTCAGCCCGGCGATGTAGCCCGGGAGCGCGGCCGGCAGCAGGACGTGCCGGGCTCCGCGCGCCCCGGTGGCGCCCATCGTGCGGCCCGCCCGCAGGTACAGCGGCGGCACCTGGTCGATGCCGGAGACCAGGCCGTTGGCGATGGACGGCACCGCGCCCAGCAGGATCACCGCGTACATCGCCGCGTCCGTGATGCCCAGCCAGATCACCGCGGCGGGCACCCAGGCCACCGACGGCAGCGACTGGAGCCCCGACAGGATCGGCCCCAGGGCCGCCCGGACGAACGGGACCCGCGCCACCAGCAGGCCCAGCGGCGTACCGATGGCCAGCGCCGCCAGGAACCCCAGCAGGCCGCGCGAGACGCTGGTCCAGACGATGTCGAACAGCGTGCCGGCCAGCCACAGCTCGCGCAGGCTGTCCCACACCGCCGACGGGTCGGGCAGCTTGTAGTCGTCGGTGACACCGGCCAGCACCAGCAGCTTCCACACGACCACCACCAGCACCGCCGCCGTGACCGGCGGCAGCACCTTGGTGAGCAGCACCTGCCGCAGTGGCGGGCGCCCGGCCGGGACCGCGTCCAGCGCGTCGAGGCCGGCCTCCAGGCCCGCGAGGCCGTCCTCGGCGGCCCGGCCCGGGGTCCGGGCCGTGTCAGTTCCCGCCATGGCGCCGGATCTCCCTCCGCAGCTCCTCGGTGATCTCCACCGACAGGTCGGCCACCGCCGCGTCCTCGATCCGGCGCGGCTGCGGAATGTCCACCTCCCACTCCCGGACGACCCGGCCCGGCCGGGACGACAGCAGCACCACGCGCTCGCCCAGCCGCACCGCCTCGCGGACGTTGTGGGTGACGAACAGCACCGACAGCCGCGTCCGCGACCAGACACGGGTCAGCTCGTGGTGGAGCACGTCGCGCGTGATGGCGTCCAGCGCCGCGAACGGCTCGTCCATCAGCAGCACCCGGCTGTCCTGGGCCAGCGCCCGGGCCAGCGCGACGCGCTGCCGCATGCCGCCCGACAGCTCGTGCACCCGCTTGCCGTACGAGCCGCCCAGCCGGACCAGCTCCAGGAGCCGCTCGGCCTCGGCCCGCCGCTCGGGCCGCGGCACCCCGCGCAGCCGCAGGGCCAGCTCGATGTTGCGGCCCGCCGTCAGCCACGGGAACAGCGCGTGTTCCTGGAACATCAGCGCCGGGCGCCCGCCGGGCACCTCGATGGTGCCGGCGGACGGCCGGTCGAGGCCGGCCACGAGGTTCAGCAGCGTCGACTTGCCGCAGCCCGAGGCGCCCAGCAGGCACACGAACTCTCCGGGGCGCACATCGAGCGTGATGTCCTCCAGCACGGCCCGCTCCGCGCCGGGGCGGCCGTAGCGCTTGTGGACGCGGTCGATGCGGACCGCCGGCCGTATGTCGTCGTCGAGGACGGCCGTGCCGGACGGATCGCCGGCCCTGCCGAGGGGACCGGGCGTGTCGGTGCTCAGAGCCGGGGTCATCCGGACACCTCCTGATCGGGGAGCGGGCCTGCGGGCCCCTACTGCCGCGTACACGTCACTGCCTTTCCGGCTTCGGCGCCTCGACCGCGGGCCTGCCCTCGGACTTGAGCACCTTGTTCAGCGGGCCCAGGTCGTAGATGCCGGACAGGTCCGGCTTCTCCAGCAGTCCCGCCTTCACCGCGTGGTCCGCCTGCGCCTGGAGCGTCGTCGACAGCGGGTCGTCCGTCGTGGTGATGGACTGCCACGCGGGGTCGAGCACCTCCGCCGGGAGCTCCTTGCCGGTCAGGCGCGCGAGCGCCGCGTTGACCGACGCCTTGGCGCGGTCCGGGTTCGCCGCGATCCAGGCGTTGGTGCGCACCGAGCCGCGCAGCACCGCCTCGACCACGTCGGGGTGGGCGTCGAGGAACGTCCGCGACACGATCACATTGGTGATCACGAACTTCCCGCCGGGCCACAGGGTGCTCTCGTCCAGCAGCACCTTCCCGCCCTCCGCGACCAGCTTGGACGCCGTCGGCTCCGGCACCCAGGCGCCGTCCACGGAGCCCGACTTGAAGGCGTCGGGCGTCACCTTGTTGTCCGTACGGACGACCGAGACGTCGCCCTTGCCGCTCTGCGGGTCGACCTTCCAGCCCTGGCGGGCGATCCAGTCGAGGAAGGCCACGTCCTGGGTGTTGCCCTTCTGCGGCGTGGCGATCCGCCTGCCCTTGACGTCCTCCAGGGAGCCGATCTTCTTCGGGTCCACGACGAGCTTCACACCGCCGGAGGCCGAGCCCGAGACGATACGCAGGCTCTTGCCCCCGGACTTCACATAGCCGTTGATCGCCGGCGACGGCCCGATCCAGCCGATGTCGATGGAGCCGGCGTTGAGCGCCTCGATCTCCGAGGGGCCAGCGTTGAACGTGGTCGACCGGACCTTGGTACCGCCGAGCGCCTTCTGGAGGATGCCCTCCTGCTCGCCGATCAGCGGCGTGGCGTGGGTGATGTTGGGGAAGTAGCCGATCCGCACGGTGTCGGCGGAGAGTTTGGTGCCCGTGGCGGCGGCGGGACCGGCGGCCTTCGAGTCCTTCTGGGACCCGTAGCCGCAGGCCCCGAGGCCACTGATCAGCAGGGGCAGGGCGGCGAGCGCCAGCAGGCGCCGGCGGGCTGGGGACGGCACGAGGGGGGTTCCTCTCGTTCGGCGAGGGGGACGGTGGACACGGGACGGGGGAGTCGCCGGGCAGGGGCGGACGTCAGCCCGCACATCGCCCCACACCGCCCTGCCCACTGCCGAGGGCGCCGCTGCCGATCCGGCCCCCCTCCTTGTCGAACGTCGCGAAGGCGTCCCGCGCCTGCCCCGTCATCACTGGAAGTCCCAGCCGTCGTCGTCGGCCGCCGCGCGCGGGGCGTCCGCGGCGAACGCCGTTCCCGCCATGCCCGCCGTCAGCGTCGTGCCGTCGGCGGGGTCGATGAGGAGGAAGGAACCGGTGCGCCGGGAGTCGGCGTAGGCGTCGAGGGCGAGGGGCTCGGCGGTGCGCAGGACGATCCGCCCGATGTCGTTGGCGGCCAGCTCGCCCGGGTCGGGGTGGTGGGTGAGGTCGTCGAGGGCCAGCCGCGACGGCACGGCCTTCACCAGGGCCTTGACGGTCCGGGTGGTGTGCTTGACCAGGACGCGGTCGCCGGTGCGCAGGGGGCGGTCGGCCACATGGCAGACGGTGGCCTCGACGTCCCGGGTCGTGGTGGGCGCCGCGTCGGCGGGGGCGATGAGGTCGCCGCGCGAGATGTCGAGGTCGTCGGCGAGCCGGAGGGTGACCGACTGCGGCGCCCAGGCCACGTCCACCGGCCCGGCCAGGCCGTCGATGGCGGCGATCGTGCTCGTACGCCCCGAGGGCAGGACGGTGACCCGCTCGCCGACGCGCAGCACCCCGGAGGCGACCTGGCCCGCGTAGCCCCGGTAGTCGGGGTGCGCGGCCGTCCGCGGGCGGATCACGTACTGGACGGGGAAGCGGGCGGGCTCGGCGGTCGGATCGCTGCCGACCGGCACGGTCTCCAGGTGCTCCAGGACGGTCGGGCCGCCGTACCAGTCCATGTGCGCGGACGGGGTCACCACGTTGTCGCCCGCGAGCGCCGAGATCGGGATCGCGGTGACCTCGGGCACCCCCAGCGAGGCGGCGTACGCGCCGAACTCCCCCGCGATCGCGGCGAAGGCGGACTCGGCGTAGCCGACGAGGTCCATCTTGTTGACGGCCAGCACCACGTGCGGGACCCGCAGCAGCGCCGCGACGGCGGCGTGCCGGCGGGTCTGCTCGACCACGCCGTTGCGGGCGTCGACCAGCACCACGGCCAGCTCGGCGGTGGAGGCGCCGGTGACCATGTTGCGGGTGTACTGCACATGGCCGGGCGTGTCGGCCAGGATGAAACGGCGGCGGGGCGTGGCGAAGTAGCGGTGGGCGACGTCGATGGTGATGCCCTGCTCGCGCTCGGCCCGCAGCCCGTCGGTGAGCAGCGCCAGGTCGGGGGCGTCCTGGCCGCGGCCCAGGGAGGCCCGCTCGACGGCCTCCAGCTGGTCGGCCAGCACCGACTTGGAGTCGTGGAGCAGGCGGCCCACGAGCGTGGACTTGCCGTCGTCGACGCTTCCCGCGGTGGCGAAGCGCAGCAGTGACGTCGCCCGGTCGGTCTCGGTGCTCATGCCTAGAAGTACCCCTCGCGCTTGCGGTCCTCCATCGCGGCCTCCGACAGCTTGTCGTCGGCCCGGGTCGCGCCCCGCTCGGTCAGCCGGGACGCGGTGATCTCGGCGATGACGGCGTGGATGGTGGCGGCGTCGGAGTCGACGGCACCCGTGCACGACATGTCGCCGACGGTGCGGTAGCGCACTCTGCGTCTCTCCACACGCTCGCCGTCGCGGGGGCCGCCCCAGTCGCCCGGGGCCAGCCACATGCCGTCGCGGGCGAACACCTCGCGCTCGTGCGCGTAGTAGATCGAGGGCAGGTCGATCTTCTCGCGGGCGATGTACTGCCAGACGTCCAGCTCGGTCCAGTTCGACAGCGGGAAGACGCGCACGTGTTCGCCGGGGGCGTGCCGGCCGTTGTAGAGCTGCCACAGCTCCGGGCGCTGCCGGCGCGGGTCCCAGCCGCCGAACTCGTCCCGCAGCGAGAACACCCGCTCCTTCGCCCGGGCCTTCTCCTCGTCACGCCGCCCGCCGCCGAAGACCGCGTCGAAGCGGTGCCGGGCGATGGCGTCCAGCAGCGGCACCGTCTGCAACGGATTGCGGGTGCCGTCGGGACGCTCGCGCAGCTCGCCCCGGTCGATGAAGTCCTGCACGGACGCCACGTGCAGCCGCAGGCCCAGCTCGGCGACCGTGCGGTCGCGGTAGCCGAGCACCTCGGGGAAGTTGTGCCCGGTGTCCACGTGCAGCAGCGCGAACGGGACGGCCGCGGGGGCGAACGCCTTCAGCGCCAGGTGCAGCATGACGATGGAGTCCTTGCCACCCGAGAACAGGATCACGGGCCGCTCGAACTCCCCGGCCACCTCTCTGAAGACGTGCACGGCCTCGGACTCCAGCGCGTCCAGATGGGTGAGGGCGTACGGACTGTCCGCCACGGCATTCACAGCATCTCCTCGTTCGCTTCTCCGCCCGCGCGGCGCAGAGGTGCGGCCATCTTGGTCGTCTGCGGCCCGGCGGCCGCGCGTGCGATGCTCACAGCAACCCCCTCCCCGCCAGCAGCCCGTACAGTGCCTCCGCCGACTCCTCCACGCCCTGCTCGTGCGCCGCGATCCGCAGGTCCGGATCGGCCGGCACCTCGTACGGGTCGTCGACGCCGGTGAGGCCCGAGAGCTCGCCCGCGGCCTGCCGGGCGTACAGGCCCTTCACGTCCCGGACGGAGCACACGTCCACCGGGGTCGCCACATGCACCTCCACATAGCCCGTGCCGTGCGCCCCGTGGTGCTTGCGGACCGCCTCGCGGGAGTCCGCGTACGGCGCGATGACGGGGACGAGCACCGTCACGCCGTGCGCGGCCAGCAGCCGGGCGACGAAGCCGATCCGTCGGACGTTGGTATGCCGGTCCTCGCGGGAGAAGCCCAGGCCGGCCGAGAGGAATTCGCGGATCTCGTCGCCGTCCAGCACCTCCACCGGTCGTCCCTCGCCGCGCAGCCGCTCGGCGACGGCTCGCGCGATGGTCGTCTTGCCCGCGCTGGGCAGGCCGGTGAGCCACACGGTGGCGCCCACGCTCATGCCGGTTCTCCCTGTCATCCGTGAAGCCCACATTCCGTTTTGCCGCGGCCCGCCCAGCGGCCGGCGCGCGCGTCCTCGCCTTCCCGTACCCGTCTCGTGCACGGCGCGCACCCGACGGAGGCGTAGCCGTCCATCAGCAGCGGGTTGGTGAGCACGCCGTGCTCGGCGACGTAGGCGTCCACGTCGTCCTGGGTCCAGCGGGCGATGGGGGACACCTTGACCTTCCGGCGCCGCGCGTCCCAGCCCACCACCGGGGTGTGCGCCCGGGTGGGGGACTCGTCGCGGCGCAGCCCGGTGGCCCAGGCGTCGTAGTGCTCCAGGCCCCTGGCGAGCGGCTCCACCTTCCGCAGCGCGCAGCACAGGTCGGGGTCGCGGTCGTGCAGCCGCGGGCCGTGGGCCGCGTCCTGCTCGGCGACGCTCAGCCGGGGGGTGAGGGTGACGACGCGGACGTCCATCACGGCCGCCACCGCGTCGCGCGTGCCGATGGTCTCCGGGAAGTGGTAGCCGGTGTCCAGGAAGACGACGTCGACGCCGGGCCGGGCCCGCGCGGCGAGGTGGGCGACCACCGCGTCCTCCATGGAGGAGGTCACACAGAAGCGCTCGCCGAAGGTGTCGGCCGCCCAGCGCAGGATCTCCAGCGCGGGCGCGTCCTCCAGCTCGCGGCCGGCCTTCGCGGCGAGCTTCTCGAGGCCGGTCATATTCGCTCCTCGACCGGGCCCCGGGACAGGAGCCCGAGGAAGGAGAGCTTGAACGCGCGGTTGCAGGAGCCGCACTCCCAGACGCCGTGGCCCTGCTCACCGGGCCGCAGATCCTCGTCACCGCAGTAGGGGCAGTAGAACGGGGCGGCGCGCTCGCTCATGGCCCCTCCTGATTGTTCGCTTCTCCGCCCGCGCGGCGCAGCGGTGCGGCCATCGTCGTCGTCCGCGGCCGAGTGGCCGCGCGTGCGTCGCTCACGACAAAGACCCCTCATCCGCCCTGGCCGCCCACTGGGCGAACCGTTCCCCCTCGGTTCTCTCCGCCTGGAAGCGCCGCAGGACCCGCTCGACGTAGTCCGGGAGCTGTGCCGACGTCACCTTCAGACCGCGCACCTTGCGGCCGAACCCGGCCTCCAGGCCCAGCGCCCCGCCCAGATGCACCTGGAACCCCTCGACCTGCTCGCCCCGCTCGTCGGCGACCAACTGCCCCTTGAGACCGATGTCCGCCACCTGGATACGGGCGCAGGCGTTCGGGCAGCCGTTGATGTTGATCGTGACGGGCTCGTCGAACTCCGGCAGCCGGCGTTCGAGTTCGTCGATGAGCGAGGCGCCGCGCGCCTTGGTCTCCACGATGGCGAGCTTGCAGAACTCGATGCCCGTGCAGGCCATCGTGCCGCGCCGGAAGGGCGAGGGCGCGACCCGCAGGTCCAGCGCCTCCAGGCCCGAGACCAGCGAGGAGACCTGCTCCTCCGGCACATCGAGCACGATCATCTTCTGCTCGGCCGTGGTGCGCAGCCGGCCGGAACCGTGCGCCTCGGCCAGCTCCGCGATCTTCGTGAGGGTGGCGCCGTCCACCCGTCCGACGCGCGGGGCGAACCCGACGTAGAAGCGGCCGTCCCGCTGCCGGTGCACCCCGACGTGGTCCCGCCAGCGTTCGACGGGCTGCTCCGGCGCGGGTCCGTCGAGCAGCGGGCGGTGGAGGTACTCCTCCTCCAGCACCCGGCGGAACCGTTCCGCCCCCCAGTCGGCGACGAGGAACTTCAGCCGGGCCCGGTTGCGCAGCCGGCGGTAACCGTAGTCGCGGAAGACGCCGATGACGGCGCCGTAGACGTCGGCGACCTCCTCCAGCGGCACCCAGGCGCCCAGCCGGACGCCGATCCTGGGGTTGGTGGACAGGCCGCCGCCCACCCAGAGGTCGAAGCCCGGGCCGTGCTCGGGGTGGCGCACGCCGACGAACGCGACGTCGTTGATCTCGTGGGCGACGTCCAGCAGCGGGGAGCCGGAGACCGCCGACTTGAACTTGCGGGGGAGGTTGGAGAAGTCCGGGTTGCCGATGAAGCGGCGCTGGATCTCCTCGATGGCGGGCGTGCCGTCGAGGATCTCGTCCTCGGCGATGCCCGCCACGGGCGAGCCGAGGATCACGCGCGGGGTGTCGCCGCAGGCCTCGGTGGTGGACAGGCCCACGGCCTCCAGCCGCCGCCAGATCTCCGGGACGTCCTCGATGCGGATCCAGTGGTACTGGATGTTCTGCCGGTCGGTGATGTCGGCGGTGCCGCGGGCGAACTCCTGGGAGACCTCGCCGATGACGCGCAGCTGCCCGGTGGTCAGCCGGCCGCCGTCGATACGGACCCGGAGCATGAAGAACTCGTCGTCCAGCTCCTCGGGTTGGAGGATCGCCGTCCGGCCGCCGTCGATGCCGGGCTTGCGCTGGGTGTACAGCCCCCACCAGCGCATGCGGCCGCGCAGATCGGCGGGGTCGATCGAGTGGAAGCCGGTCCTGGAGTAGATCGTCTCAATGCGTGTCCGCACATTGAGACCGTCGTCGTCCTTCTTGACCTGTTCGTTGGCGTTGAGCGGCGTGAGATGGCCGACGGCCCACTGGCCCTCGCCGCGATGACGGCCGGTCCTGCGCCGCGCGGTGGCGGCAGGGGGATGCGAAGGGGAGTCAGCCATGGGGAAATGTCCTTAAGATCCGCATACGTCCGCAGCGAGGGTGCGGGAAGAGCGAGAAATGAGCGTCCTCGGCCGCGCGGCGCCGGGCGGCGAGGGAAGTGCGGTGGTGCTGTGACTGTCAGCCCGCCGGACAGATGGCGCTGGACATGCGGCCGAGGTCGACGTGACGTCGACTCACCAGGGCAACTCCAGCGCGGGACATGACGGAAGCGTGGCACGGCGGTCTTCGGCCAGTCCACTGTTGTCCGTATCATGAGAAATGCCGTCCCGAAATACGGGACGGCATCGTGGTCGCGGACGGCTGTCCGCCGGGTGTCGCGGGGTGGCGGCTACGCGGCCCCGTCGCCCAGCGCTCCCGGCCAGGGGCCCGGAGCCGGGACGTCCGGCTCCTCCTCGGTCCGGGTCTCGAACACCCGGAATCCGCGCCGCTCGTAGTTGGCCAGCGCGTGCGGTCCGTCCTTGCTGCACGTGTGCACCCACACCCGCTTCGTCGGCTCGCGGTCCGGCCACCGCTCGGCCAGGTCCCAGGCGCGCGCCGTGCCGTACGCCAGTAGATGTCCGCCGATGCGGCGCCCCCGGAAGGCCTCGACCAGCCCGAAGTAGACGATCTCCACCGTCCCCTCCGGCTGCGGGTCCAGCTCGATGTACCCGGTCGGCGTCCCGCGCTCGTAGGCCACCCAGGTCTCGACGCCCGGCCGCTCCAGGTGGGCGCGCCAGCGCGCGTACGTCCACGGCAGCCGGTCCGTCCAGGTGACGTCCCCGCCCACGGCCGTGTAGAGGAAACGGCTGAATTCCGGCGAGGGCACCTCGGCCCGCTCGATCCGCACCCCGGCGGCGGGGTCCGGGGCGCCGGCGGGCCTGAGGTCCTCCGGCGAGGTCTGCTCCAGGGACCAGGTGGTCACGGTCGTCGTCGCGCTCTTGCTCATGCACGGCACCCCATCACACGCGTCCCGCCGGGATCACCCGCCCCCCTGCGGCCTCTCCCTCCGGCCCCTCCCTCAGTCTCCCTCCCAGCCTCCCTCCAGCTCCCGGCGGGCGGCCAGCACCACCGGTGCCGTCGAGGCGGGCAGCAGGTCGACGGCCCGGTGGGGGGCCAGCAGCCGGACGTCCAGGCCGTCCGCGAAGCGGTACGGGCGGTGGCTGAGCACCCCCGCCAGCGTGCGCCGCATCCGCGACATCTCCGCCCGTACCGTGACCGTACGGGTGGCGTCGCCGAAGAGGTCCGCCGCCAGCTCGGCGGCCGTCCGCCCGGCGCGGTGCCGGGCCAGGACGTAGAGCAGCTCGGCGTGGCGCGGGCTCAGCTCGTGCGTCCAGTGGCCCGCCTGGCCGGAGACGGTGACCGTCCAGGAGCGGGGCCGGCGCAGGTCCAGCACCAGGCGGCCGGGCGGCGCGTCACCGTCGCCGGACGCGTCGACGCGCACCAGCCAGCCGTCCGGCAGCGGCTCGATCTCGCACGGCCCGAGCGACGGCAGCCAGACCCGCCCCGGCCGGACGTCCCGCGGCAGCACCACCCGGCTCACCGGGGCCATCCCCGTCACCGCCGCCGTCCAGCCGTCGCGGTCCACCGCCAGCGCCCGGCCGCCGAGGCGGGCCAGCATGGGTGCCGCGACCGCCCGCAGCCGGTCGACGGACTCCCAGTGCCGGGCCCGCAGCTCCGCCTCGGATACCTTGGCCACGGCCGTCACCAGGGCCAGCGTGGTGGGGTTGAAGGCCGCCGCGGGGCCGCTGACGTTCAGCACGCCCAGCAGCCGCCCGTCCCGCGGGTCGTGGAGCGGGGCCGCCGCGCACGTCCACGCGTGGTGGGTGCGGACGAAGTGCTCGGCCGAGTGCACCTGCACCGGGCGGCGTTCGACGAGCGCCAGCCCGATCCCGTTCGTCCCCACCACCTCCTCCGTCCAGGAGGCCCCCACCTCGAAGCCCAGCCGGTCGGCGCTCCGGCGGATCCCCGGACTCCCCTCCCGCCACAGCACCCTCCCCTCCGCGTCGGCCACGACGATCAGGTGCCGGACGGCGTCGGCCGCCTCGAGCAGCCCCTCGCGCAGCTGGGGCAGCAGCACCCCCAGCGGGGAGGCGTGCCGCAGGTGCTCCACCTCGTCGGCCGCGATCCGCGGTGCCGTCCGGCCCGACTCCGGGTCCACCCCGTGGCCGCGCGCGCGGTGCCACGACTCCCCGATCACGGGCCGCGGCCGCGCCGGCGGCGGGGCGCCGGCGAGGGCGGCCTCCCGGATCGCGGGGAGCAGCGCCGTGTCGATTGGTATGCGCTTCACGCTGCAATGGTGCCCGGCGAGGGGCGGTGCGCGCGGGGGCATCCGGGATATTGCAACGCCATGCAACCATTGCGAACGCCCCCGCCCCGGGCGGAAAGTTGACAACGAGCGGCCGGAGGGTGGTGCCGAGTCGGCGCAGCATCACCCTCCGCGGCCTCCCGTCGGCCCCCTTCCGCGCCCCCGGCCGCCGGTGCCGCCCGGAACGACCGACCCGCCCGTGGCGGATACGGTTAGCGCGTGCAGGCAGCAAAAGAACATTCGGGGCGGCAGGTCGGCCGGCTCCACAGGGCCAGGGCTCTGTACCGAAATGTCTCCAAACGCAGGATGACGTGGCTGCTCCTGAAGGACACGGTCAACTCCTGCGTGGAGTACCGCGTCACGGGACTGGCCGCCGAGGCCGCGTTCTTCACGCTCATGTCGCTGCCGCCCCTGTTGCTGGGCCTCCTCGGCCTGCTCCGCTACCTGGACGACTGGGCGGACACCGACACCATCGGCGCCATCCAGCAGAACATCCTGGCGGCCTCCTCGACCGTCCTGTCCGACCGGGGCACCAAGGAGATCGCCGAGCCGCTCGTCCAGGACGTCCTGAGGATCGGCCGGCCCGACGTCATCTCCATCGGCTTCGCCATCGCCCTGTGGTCCGGCTCCCGCGCGGTGAACGTCTTCGTCGACACCATCACGATCATGTACGGGCTGGAGGGCCGGCGCGGCATCGTCCGCACCCGGCTGCTGGCCTTCGCCCTCTACGTCGTCGCCCTCGCCATCGGGGCGGTGGTGCTGCCGCTGACGGTGGCCGGACCGGAGGCGGTGGAAGGCGTCGTGCCCTGGAGTGCGGACGTCGTCCGCTTCCTCTACTGGCCCGTCGTCATCGTGCTGTCGATCGCCTTCCTCACCACGCTCTACCACGTGTCCGTCCCGGTCCGCTCGCCCTGGGCGGAGGACATCCCGGGCGCCTTCGTGGCCCTGACGATGTGGGTCCTGGGAAGCTTCCTGCTGCGCATCTACCTCACGCACACGGTCGAGGGCGTGACCATCTACGGCTCGCTGGCGGCGCCCGTCGCCGTGCTGCTGTGGATCGGGGTCTCCGCCTTCGCGGTGCTCGTCGGCGCCGCCGTGAACGCCGCGCTGGACCGCGTCTGGCCGTCCGTCACCACGGCCGAGGCCCGCGCCGAGGTCGACCGCCGGCGCGAGGCCGCCGCCGCCCGGGCCGCGTACGAACGGGCCGCCATGGCCCTGGTCCACGAGATGGACGACGACCCCTGGGAGCCGGAGGACGGCGTGATGGGCCAGGACCGCGAGCCGCCCTCGGAGTTCCCCGAGCGCTGGGCGCAGTTCCTGCCGCCCGAGGACGTACGGTCCCGGCTGACCAAGCCGGAGCACCAGCCGAAGCACGCGAAGCACCGGCGCGAGTAGCGCGGGTACGCCGACCGGCACGAGGGCGGGGTGGCCACGGGAAAATCCGTGGCGACCCCGCCCTCGCCGCGTCTACGATCGCCGCGCAAGTACACGGCACAACCAGGAGAGGTGACCACGTGATGACTGTCATTGCGACGGGCCGCGCCCGCATCCGGAAGCAGATCCATCCCACCTCCCTCCTGAAGGACCACCGTCTTGTCCGAGACCGTTTCCGCACGCCCCCTCTCCGCCTACGGCTGGGACGCGGCGTTCGCTGACGACTTCACTCCCCACGCCGCCGAGGGCCTCGTCCCCGGGCGGATCGTCCGCGTCGACCGCGGCCGCTGCGACCTCGTCGTCGCCGACGGCGACGGCACCCGGCACGTCATGGCCGACGCCGCGCTCGTCGCCACCGGCGACCCCCTGTCCATCATGTGCACCGGCGACTGGGCCGCCGTGGACCCGGCCACCGGCTACGTCCGGGCCCTGCTGCCCCGGCGCACGGCCTTCGTCCGTTCCACCTCCTCCAAGCGGTCCGAGGGCCAGGTCCTCGCGGCCAACGTCGACCACGCCGTCGTCGCCGTCTCCCTGGCCGTCGAGCTCGACCTCGGCCGGATCGAGCGGTTCCTCACCCTGGCCTGGGAGAGCGGCGCCACCCCGCTCGTCGTGCTGACCAAGGCCGACCTCGTCCCCGACCCGGGCGCGCTCGGCCATCTGCTCGCCGACACCGAGGCCGCCGCGCCCGGCGTCCAGGTGCTGGCCGTCAGCGCGGAGACCGGCGAGGGCGTCGACGTCCTCGCCGCCGTGCTGGCCGGCGGCACGTCCGTGCTCCTCGGCCAGTCCGGGGCCGGCAAGTCCACCCTCGCCAACGCGCTCACCGGCGAGGACGTCCAGGCCGTGCGGACCACGCGCGACCGCGACGGCAAGGGCCGGCACACCACCACCACGCGCAATCTGCTGGCCCTGCCGGGCGGCGGGGTGCTCATCGACACCCCCGGTCTGCGCGGGGTGGGCCTGTGGGACGCCGAGGCCGGCGTCGCGCAGACGTTCGCCGAGATCGAGGCCCTGGCGGGCGACTGCCGCTTCCACGACTGCGCCCACACCGGCGAGCCGGGCTGCGCGGTGCTGGCCGCGGTCGAGAGCGGTGAGCTGCCCCACCGCCGGCTGGAGAGCTACCAGAAGCTGATCCGCGAGAACACCTGGATCGCCTCGCGCACCGACGCCCGGCTGCGCGCGGAGATCCGCCGCGAGTGGAAGGTGAAGCAGGCGGCCGGTCGGCGCTGGGCCGAGCAGAAGCGCGGCGGCGGCCGCTGACCCACGGCGGCCGACCTGCCCGGACATGGCGCCCTCGCGCACCGCGAGGGCCATGTCCGATTCCCGCCAGTGAAGCCCCCCGCGGTGGCGCAGACTGGAACGCATGAAGGACACCGCAGGCCGACTCGACGACTTCCGCTACCACGCGGTGAGCAGCAGGGACGCGCGTTTCGACGGCGACTTCTTCACCGCCGTGCGGACCACCGGCATCTACTGCCGGCCCAGCTGCCCGGCGGTGACCCCCAAGCGGGAGAACGTCCGTTTCTACCCCTCGGCCGCCGCCGCGCAGCGGGCCGGGTTCCGCGCCTGCCGGCGCTGCCGCCCGGACACCGCCCCCGGCTCGGCGGAGTGGAACGTCCGCGCCGACCTCGTCGGCCGCGCCATGCGGCTCATCGGGGACGGCGTCGTCGACCGCGAGGGCGTCGCCGGGCTCGCCGCCCGCCTCGGCTACAGCTCCCGCCAGGTGCACCGCCAGCTCACCGAGGAGCTCGGCGCCGGCCCCGTGGCCCTGGCCCGGGCCCAGCGCGCCCACACCGCCCGCGTCCTGCTGCAGACCACCGCACTGCCGGTCACGGAGGTCGCCTTCGCGGCGGGCTTCGCGAGCGTCCGGCAGTTCAACGACACGATCCGGGCCGTCTACGCCCGCACCCCCAGCGAGCTGCGCGGCCGCTCCGGCACCGCGGCGCCCGCGCCCACCGGCGTCCCGCTGCGACTGGCCCACCGGGGCCCGTACGCCGCCCGCGAGATCTTCGACTTCCTGGGCCGGCGGGCCATCGCCGGCATCGAGGAGATGACCGGCGCCCCCGGCGCCCGCCTCTACCGCCGCACCCTGCGGCTGCCCTACGGCACCGGAGTGGCCGAGGTCCACGAGGGCGGCCCCGACCCGGACGGCCACCGCACCTGGCTCGACTGCCGCCTCCACCTGACCGACCCGCGCGACCTGTCGACCGCCGTCCAGCGGGTGCGCCGCCTCTTCGACCTGGACGCCGACCCGTACGCGGTCGCCGAGGCCCTGGGCGCCGACCCCCACCTGCGGGCACCGGTCGCCGCCCGGCCCGGGCTGCGCTCGCCGGGCGCCGCGGACGCGGAGGAACTGGCCGTCCGCGCCGTCCTGGGCCAGCAGGTCTCCCTGACGGCCGCGGCGCGGCTGGGCGCCACGCTCGTGGCCGCGTACGGCAAGCCGCTGGCCGCCCCCGACGGCGCGCTCACCCACGTCTTCCCCGAGCCCGCCATCCTGGCCGAGGCCCCGCTCGACGAGCTGGGCATGCCCGACGCCCGGCGGCGCACCCTGCGCGTCGTCGGCCGGGCCCTGGCCGACGGCACGGTCGGCCTCGACCCCGGCGCCGACCGGGAGGCCGCCGAGCGGGCCCTGCTGGACCTGCCGGGCATCGGCCCGTGGACCGCCGGGTACATCCGCATGCGGGCCCTGGGTGACCCCGACGTCTTCCTGACGGGGGACGCCGGCGTACGGCACGGGCTCGCCGCACTGGGCGCCGCGCCCGGGGACGCCGATGCCTGGCGGCCGTGGCGCTCCTACGCCGTGCACCACCTGTGGACCGCGGCCTCCGCCCGTACCGCTCCCGCCCGTACCGCCGAACCCGCTGTGAAGGACGCCTGACATGCTCTACACCGAGATCGACAGCCCGCTGGGGACGCTGCTGCTCACCGGCCGCCCCTCCGCCGGCGCGCCGGGCGGCACCGCGATCGCTTCGCTGACCGTGCCGGGCCAGAAGAACGCGCCGGTCGTGGGCGACGACTGGCGGCGCGACCCGGCCGCCTTCGCGGAGGCGCGGCGGCAGCTGGCGGCCTACTTCGCGGGCGAGGCCAAGGAGTTCCACCTCGAATTCGCCGTCGGGGGCACGGAGTTCCGCCGCGCGGTCTGGGACGCGCTGGACTCCGTGCCCTACGGGGCCACCACCAGCTACGGGCAGCTCGCCGCCCGGGTCGGCGCGTCCCGCATGGCCGTCCGCGCGGTGGGCTCGGCGGTCGGCGCCAACCCGCTGCTGGTGCTGCGGCCCTGTCACCGGGTCATCGGCGCCGACGGCTCGCTCACCGGCTACGCGGGCGGCCTGGAGCGCAAGCGGCTGCTGCTGGAGCTGGAGGGATCGGCCGCCTGACACGGCCGGCCGGACCGCGCGTCAGCGACGCTCGGTCCAGCCCTGCTCGGCGGCGTGCCAGCCCAGTTGCAGCCGGGTGGTGACGCCGGCCAGCTCCATCAGGCGCTTGACCCGCCGCTGCACGGTCCGCAGGCCCAGCCCCAGCTGCTTGGCGACGCTGGCGTCCGTCAGCCCCGCCAGCAGCAGGGACAGGATCCGCAGATCGGCCGCGTCCGGCCCGGCCGCAGCGCAACTCTGACCGGGACCACCGGGCAGCGGTGGCCGGCCCTCGTGCCAGACGTCCTCGAAGAGGTCGACCAGCGCGTCCAGCAGCGGGCCGGAGCGGACGAGCAGCGCCGCGCACTCCGCGGTGCCGGCCGCCAGCGGCACCAGGGCCGTTCGGCGGTCGGCGATGACCAGTTCGGCGGGTATCCGGTCGACCACCCGCACGCGGTCGCCGTCCGACCGGACGTCCGTACGGGCGTGTTCGACGACCGTGCGATGCGGCACCGTGCTCGTGGCGTCCGGGACGCCGTCCCAGGGTCTCTCCGTCAACCCCCGGGGCCTGCCCGTCAACATGACGCACACTTCTTCCGCCGCGCCCACCCGCAGCCGCAGCAGGCGACGGGCGACCGCCTCGGCGCCCGTCACCACTTCCACCGCATCCCGCTCGGACGGCCATTCCCCCTGTGCCGTCTGCGGGATGGCGTTCAGACCCGTCGTGCCGAGCACGCCACACCCCTCCCCATACCCTCGGCCGCGTTCGCGGCCGAGGACATCATCCCTGGGGTGGTGTTCGCCGTGCACTCTTCCCGTATGCCCCGGAGTGTGGACAATAAGGGCATGAGTCAGCAGGGGGACCATTACGCCGAACAAGAGGACGCCTGGTGGCGCGAGTTGTACGGCAGGAGTGAGCCCGACACCGGGGGCGCCGCCACGGGCGACAGCCTCGACGACAGATTCTCCTCCGCCTCGGCCGTCGTGGGGCCGGAATCGGTTCGTCCGCGGGGTGAACCCCGGCGACCGAGGGTCGCCGGGCCGCCACCGCCACCCGCCGGGCCCGTCCTTCCGGGCCCGCCCTCCGCGTCCCCGTCCGGGCTCTCGCCCGCCCTCTCGCGCGGAGTGCCCCGGCAGGCCAAGCGCTGGTCGGCGCCGTGCGACGGCGCCCTGCCGGTCCCCGCCGCCCGGCCGCCCGGCCCCGAACTCCGCCCGCCCGTAGGCCCACTGCCGCGGCCCGAGGGGCCCCCGCCCCCGGACCCGAGGACCCGGGTCTCCCCACCGCCCCCGCCCCGCCGCGAGACCCCGGCGACCGGTCCGGCTACGCCGGATGACGGGGGGATCATGGACATCGCGGAGGTCACGGGCGTAGCGGAGATCACGCCGAGCGCGCCGCGCGCGAAGCCGCCGGAGGCCGGGGAGCCCGGTGCGGCCAGGAGGCCGAGGGCGGCCGGAGGAACCGGGGGAGCGGCGGGCGCGAGGCCCGTCCGCGTCCCCCCCGGCGCACGCGGCCGCGCGGAGGCCCGCGGAGTCCGGGGCCGCGCGGGCCGTCCCGGCGGGTCGGACAGGTCGGACGGGTCCGGGCGTACCGCCGCCGATGCCCCGGGCGCTGCCCGGGGCGTGCCTGGTGCCTCGGGTGAGGCACGGCTCCCTGGCGCCGGGGGTGAAGCCGGCGTCCCAGGCAGGACGGATACCCCGGGCGGCTCCGGAAACTCCGCCGCGTCGCCCGGCGTTCCCGGCGACCCGGGCGGGGCAGGGGGCGTGCCTGGTGTCCGGGGCGGCAGGACGGATGTCCCGGGCGGGCCCGGAAACTCCGCCGCGTCGCCTGGCGTTCCCGGCGACCCGGGTGGTCGCGGAGCCGCTGCCGGTTCCGGAGGGCCGGGCGGAACGGGCACGGCCGGTTTCGCCGGCGAAGCCGCCGGAGCTGGCGCGGGCGGCGCGCCCGGGTTCCGGGGCGGGACGGATGTCCCGGGCGGCCCTGGAAACTCCGCCATGCCTGGCGTTCCCGGCGACCTGGGTGGTCGCGGGCCCGCTGTCGGCTCCGGCGTTCTGGGTGTCCCGAGCGCCCCGGGCGGAGCAGGCACGGCCGGCTTCCCCGGCGAAGCCGCCGGTCCTGGCGCGGCCGGGGCGCCCGGGGTCCGGCGCGGACCGGATGACCCGGGTGGGCCCGGAAACCCCGCTGCGTCGCCTGGCGTTCCCGGCGACCCGGGAGGTCGCGGAGCCGCTGCCGGTTCCGGAGGGCCGGGCGGAACGGGCACGGCCGGTTTCGCTGGCGAAGCCGCCGGTCCCGGAGCGGGCGTTGTGTCTGGTGTCCGGGGCGGGACGGATGTCCCGGGCGGGCCCGGAACGCCTGCCGCACCTGGTGTTCCCTGCGTTCCGGGTGCCTCTGGGATGCCCGGCGTCCGGGACGGAGCCGACGTCCCAGGCGGGCCCGGAAGCTCCGCCGCATCCGGTGTTCCCGGTGTCCTGGGTGCCCCTGGGGTGCCAGGCGTCTCCGGCGTTCCCGGTGTCCCGGGTGCCTCCGGGATGCCTGGTGTCCCCGGCGCCTCTGCGATGCCCGGCGTCCGGGGCGGAGTCGACCTCCCGGGCGGGCTCGGAAGCTCCGCCGCGCCTGCTGCTTCCGGTGGTCCGGGTAGCCCCGGGATGCCGGGCGTCTCCGGCGTTCCCGGTGTCCCGGGTGCCCCCGGGATCCCTGTCGTCCCCGGCATTCCCGGTGCTCCGGGTGAGCCCGGGAGCTCCGCCGGGCCGGGCGTTCCCGCCGCCCCTGGCGGGCTCGGTACGCCCGCCGACGCCGGGGCCTTCGGAGCCCGGGGCGAAGCCGGTGCCCCCGGTACGGACGGCGTTCCCGCCGGCTCCGGCGAGGTCGCCCTCCCCGCGCCCCCGGGCGGAGCCGTCGGTACCGACCTCTCCCGCGTGACCGGCCTCTCCGGAGCCCTGGAGGTCGCCGGTGTGCCGTACGCCCCCGTCCTTCCCGACTCCGCCGACACCACCGAGGTGTCCGAGCTGCCGCCGTCCGCGGTGGCCGTTCCCCGTAACGGGGCGCGGCTGCGGGCCACCGAGTTCGTGGGCCGGCGGCCGCCCACCTACGACGCCGAGCCGACCGCCTGGCCGCCCGCCGACCCCGGCGGGCTGGAGGACCTCGTACCGGACACGGTGCTGGACGGTGCCCGTTACGGTGCCATGACCCTGCGGGCCGCCTCGCTGCGTGGCGACTCCGCGCGCTACCGCGGCGAGCCGCGTCGCGACGCCCTGCTCACCGCTCGTTTCGGCACCGGCGACGACGCGTTGCTGCTGGTCGCTCTGGCGAGCGGCGCCCGCGCGGCCGAGGGCGCGCACCGGGCGGCGCGCGAGGTGTGCGAGTGGATCGGCGGTGCCGTGGGCCGCAGTCACGCCCGGCTCGCCGAGGACATCCACGCCGGCCGTCGCGACGAGCTGAAGTCGGGTCTGCACCGGCTGACCGACCGCACCTACGGGCGGCTGCGCGTCCGGGCGACCGAATTGGGCCTGCCGGCCGCCGAGTACACGGCCGGGCTGCGCTGCCTGCTGCTGCCGGCCGACGTCCGCTGCCGGACGCGCGTCTTCTTCGGCGTCGGCGCGGGCGGGCTGTTCCGGCTGCGCGACGGCGCCTGGCAGGACCTGGACCCCGAGCCGCACGAGCCGGGGGCCTCCGGCGAGAGCGCGGCGGCCGACTACACGGCGGCCGACCGGATCACCGTGGACCTCGGCATCCCCACGCCGGGGACCGCGCCGGTCATCGACCCGGCCGAGGTGCCCGGCGAGCCGTTCCGGTTCCGTGCCTCCGTGGCCCGGCCCGGTGACGTCCTGCTGGTGTGCACGGCGGGTCTGGCCGATCCGTTGCGGGGCGAGGCGGAGCTGGGGGTCCGGCTCGCGGAGCGGTGGGCGCGGGAGGAGCCGCCGGGGCTCGCCGAGTTCCTCGCGGACGCGCAGCTGCGCGTGAAGGGATACGCCGACGACCGTTCCGCGTGCGCGGTGTGGGAGGTTTAGCGCGCGCCGTCCGTGTCACGATGTTGATGCCTCAACAGGAGTCGTCGCACCGGCCGTTGGGCATGCATTCTGCCGTGAGCGTGTTCGATGCCGGGGCGCCGGGGAGGGGTCGGGTCGGCGAGCGATGAGACGGCGGACTGCACACTGGGCGGGCGCGGAGCGGTGCGAGCGCGGGGGAGGTTCCGGGGCCGGGTCCGGGGACAGGACGCTCCACGAGGAGGTCCGGGAAGAGGCCCGGCGGGAGAGCGGTACGGCGGCCGATCGTACGGCCGCGCCGCCGCCGTGGGAGAGACGGATCGGGCCCGGAGACCTGGCGGCCGTGGCGGAGGTACGCGGCGCCCTGCGCGGCCTGCTGGCCGGCTGGGGCGATCCCGGGCGGGCGGACACCGCCGAGCTGCTGACGAGCGAACTGGTCACCAACGCGCTCGTGCACACCGACGGCGGCGCGGTGGTCGTCGTGCTGCTGGGCGAGGGCCCGGCCGGCGGGGCCGGGGGACGGCTGCGGGTGGAGGTGCGGGACGTCGTCGCGCGGCGTCCGGTGCTGCGTCCGCCCACGCCGGAGGCCCGGGCCGGGAGCGGCACCGGGCCTCCGGACGGCGTCGACACCGCCGCCACCTCAGGGCGGGGGCTGCTGCTCGTCCACGGTCTCGCCGACGGGTGGGGCGTCCGGGCCCACGGCGTGGGCAAGGCCGTGTGGTTCGAGCTCGACGCGCGCGATCCCCGGACCGCCCGCGCGTGACGGTTCGGGGACCGCGAGCCTCAGCCGAACTGGCGCTCGATCTGGGCGAGTTTCGCCTCCAGCGAGTCGAGGCGGGGGATGGCCTGGGTGTCGTCCTCGGCGGTCAGGTCGATGGGCTCGGGTTTGCCCACCGCCTGGAGCGGCCGGGAACGTACCGGAAGCTGCCCCTGCTCGACTATGGAAGGCTCCGGGCCGGCCTGCGACCCGATCTGGGCGGCGGGAGGCATCGCGGGGCCGGTCACCTCGACCTGCCGGCCGCCGCGGGCGCGCCCCCACATCCGGTGCTGGCGGTTGAGCGCCTTGATCCGGGCCCGTTCCAGCTTGCCCGCCTCCCGGCGGCGCAGCCGGTGCTGGGCGCGCTGCCGCTTGTCCTCGCGGACCTCCTCGACGGCCTCGTCCAGCGACCGTACGCCCTCCAGCAGCATCAGCGACCAGGCGCCGAAGGTCTCCCGGGGTGCCCGCAGCCAGCGCACCATCCGGATCTGCGGCAGCGGGCGGGGCACCAGGCCCTGTTCGCGCAGCGCGGCGCGGCGGGTCTGCTTCAGGGCCCGGTCGAAGAGCACGGCCGCCGACAGCGACATGCCGGCGAAGAACTGCGGGGCGCCCGCGTGGTCCATGCCCCGGGGCGCGTGCACCCAGTTGAACCAGGCCGCGGCGCCCGCGAAGGTCCACACCAGCATGCGGGAGCCGAGCGCGGCGTCGCCGTGGCTGGCCTCGCGCACGGCCAGGACCGAGCAGAACATCGCGGCCCCGTCCAGGCCGAACGGCACCAGGTACTCCCAGCCGTCGGTCAGCCCCAGGTTCTGCTGGCCGAAGCCGACCAGCCCGTGGAAGGAGAGGGCCGCGGCGACGGCGGCGCAGCAGAAGAGAAGTACGTAGGAGGCGATGCCGTAGACGGCTTCCTTGCGGCGTCTGCGCTCCTCGTTGCGTTCCCAGGAGTCGGCGCCGGCCGCCGTGTCCTCCGGGGCGGGCCGCCGGCCGCGCGCGTACACCGTCACCGCCACCACTGCCCCGATGAGCGCCACGGCACTGGGAAGCACCCAGTTCAGCGGTATGTCGGTCACTCTCATCTTGCGTCCCTTGCATGCAGTACGGGGTTTCGCGCGCCATCCTGACGGAACCCGGCCGGATGCCAAGGGGTTTCACGGCAACTCGCCGCGAATGGACGGCAGGGATATACGGAGAGCTACGAAAAGATTCGAACGCCGCCCAGCGTCAAGGGAATTGAGTTCTATTCACACCACTGAAAGGAGTGGAGTGGACCTGTCAGCCGGCTGACAGCCTCTCGACGCGGTCGGCGTCGCCGGTGCGGGGACAGGTGATGCAGGTGTCCTCCGGCCGCAGGGTGTAGAAGAAGCAGCAGCTCGCGCGGTCGCGGGTGGGTGCCGACCAGCCGCCGGGGCCGGTCAGTTCGCGGAACGACGCGCCGCCGACGAAGGGGGCGGTGGCCCCGGGCAGGAGCAGCTCGAGCTCCCGGCGGGCGCGCTCCTCCTGGCCGAGCAGCCGGCCCACGTGCCACAGTCCCTCGGCGGTCTCGTCGGTGGCCATGCCCCACAGCGCGCGCGGGCCGCGCCGCATGCGGGGTCCGAAGCCGGCCAGCACCGGGGCGAGGTGCGCGGCCACCGCCGAGCGCAGCTCCCGTCGCAGCGCCTCCTCGTCCGGTACGGCCCGCGCGCCCGGGTGCGTGGCGGCCGGGTCGGCGGGCAGGCAGGTGAATCCGGCGACGTCCGCCGTGATCCGGCCGCTGGCCCGGTGCAGCGCGACGGCCCGTGCCGGGAGGCGGGGCACCCGGCGGTCCAGGAACCAGGGGACCGTGAGGAGCAGGCAGGCGTGCCAGGCGTAGCGGTGCAGTCCGAAGCTCGCCACGACGTCGGGGCGGGCCCGCAGGCCGTAGTCGCGCAGCACCTGGGTCTCGTCCCAGGCGAGGAAGGCGTCCAGGTCGGCGCCGCCGGCGGCGAGGCCGGCCGCCGTCACCCAGCCGTCGCCGTGCCGGGGCGGGGCGCACGACACGGTCACCGCCGGGAGGAGCTCCGTCAACCGGGCGTAGGCCCCCGCGAGGGGAGACGTGGCCGGGGCAGCAGGCATGGGAGGGACCACCGAATCCCGATCGTTGGCAGGTAAGGCTTACCTTACCCGCGTCGGCCGGGGTTTGAACTGCCGGACGTGCCGCCTTAGGTTTCCCTATGAGACCAGGAGGAACCGGATGGAGCAGGGCAGACCCCACAGCGCAGTATCGCGGCCGGCGGCGGGGGTTCCGCGGCAGGCCACGCCGAGCGCGCGCGGGGAGCACACCCACGACGAGAGCCAGTACGCGCGCCGGGTGCCGCAGCGGCACTCCGTGCGCGGCCAGGTGCTCGACGCCCTCCGCAGGGCCCTCGTCAGCGGTGAGCTCGTCCCGGGCGAGGTGTACTCGGGCCCCGCGCTGGGGGAGCGTTTCGGGGTGTCGGCCACGCCCGTGCGCGAGGCCATGCAGCAGCTGGCGCTGGAGGGGGCCGTCGAGGTGGTCCCCAACCGGGGCTTCCGCGTGACCAGCCGCACCGCGCGCGACCTCGCCGAGCTGGCCGAGGTCCGGGCCCTCCTGGAGGTGCCGGCCCTGCTGCGGCTGGCCCGTGCCGTGCCCGCCCCGCGCTGGCGGGAGCTGCGGACGCTGGCCGTCACCACGGCGGCCGTCGCCGCCACCGGCGACCTGGCCGCCTACACGGAGGCGGACCGGGCCTTCCACGCGGCGCTCCTGGACCTCTCGGGCAACCGGCAGCTGGTGGCGGTGGCCGGCGAACTCCACCGCCGGGCCCAGTGGGCGGCGACGCCCGACCCGGTGATCGACGCGGCCGAACACCTCGCCCTCCTGGACGCCTTGGCGACGGGCGACCTGGCCACGGCGGAGACGGTGGCGAGGCACCACTGCGGCGTACGGACCCCGGACCGGTCCTGACCCGGTCCGGGGGACCGGCCGGGCGCCCCGGCGTCCGGCGGCGGATGCCGCTCGGTGCTGCGCGCCTTGCGGCGGGTCGCGCGGTGCGGGGACGCGCGCCGGGGCGCTTCCGCCACGGAGCCGGTTCCCGGCCGTACGCCGAGCCCGGCTCGTACCTCCCCGCCGGGCGGGCCCTAGCTCAGCCGCGCCGCCAGCCAGGAGGGGACGCCGCCCAGGAGGCGGACCAGGCGGAGGGCTTCCGCGCGGAGGCGGGCGGCCTCCGCGGGGTCCGGGAGCACCGCCGCCAGGGAGGCCAGCGCGGGCGCGATGCCCACCAGGTAGCCGAGCTCCTCGCGGATGCGCAGCGACTCGGCGAAGCCGTGCCGGGCCTCCGTCAGGCGGCCGTCGTGCTCGGCCATCGCCGCCACATGCCGCCACGTGGACGACAGCAGAAGCCGGTGGCCGTGCGCGCTCGCGCCCGCGTGGGCGCGGGTGAAGGCTGCGGTGGCGTCGGAGGGGTTGTCCGACAGGTGCTGGGCGATCAGGCCCCGCCGGAAGTCCAGCAGCGGCCGCGTCGGGGACCGCGGCGTCAGCAGCGCCGCCGCCCGGCCCAGCGCCGAGCGGGCCTCGTCGGCCCGGTCGCGTACGCCCAGCAGGGTGGCGGCGTACGCCAGGTGGCCGCGCTCGCAGGCCGCGGCGCCGCGCTCCTCGTCGTTCGTGGCCAGCGCCTCCGCCGAGCGCAGCGCGTCCTCCGCTGCCCGCCACCCCTCGCCCGTGAACACGCACCGCTCGGTCAGCACCGCCGTGCGCCGCAGCGCGACGTCCACCTCGGCGGCGGCCCGGGGGGCGAGCAGCGCGGCGGCGTCCTCCCAGCAGGCCCTCGACCGCAGCCGCCAGGCGGCGTGGCCGAGGGGGCCGAGGGGGTCCTCCCCCGGTGTGTGTGGCTCCGACAACCCAGAATTCCGCATGGCGGTGTCCGCCACAGTGCCCTCCCCAAGCGCGCCGTCGAGCTGGAAGCCTGCTCCGATCTCAGCACGAAGACCCGGGCCCGGCCAAGGGTCAGGTGTGAACCAATTCACAAACTCCCACCGAGGGGGAAGGCTACCGAAGAACGATCTCCGTCAGGAGGGGGAGTCCGCTCATGTGATAAAGGGACCCTCGGGGCGGCGGGCGCCCTCAACTCATGCGCAGGGCGAGGAAGAAGTCCAGCTTGTCCTCCAGGCGGGACAGGTCCCGGCCGGTCAGCTGCTCGATGCGCCCCACGCGGTACCGCAGCGTGTTGACGTGGAGGTGCAGCCGCGTGGCGCAGCGCGTCCAGGACCCGTCGCAGTCCAGGAACGCCTCCAGCGTGGGGATGAGCTCCGCGCGGTGGCGGCGGTCGTAGTCGCGCAGCGGGTCCAGCAGCCGGGCGGTGAAGGCGCGGCGGACGTCGTCCGGCACGAAGGGCAGCAGCAGGACGTGCGAGGCCAGCTCCTGGTGGCCGGCGGCGCACACCCGGCCCGGCCGGGCGGCGGCGACGCGCCGGGCGTGCCGGGCCTCCTCCAGGGCGCCGCGCAGCCCCTCCGCCGAGTGGACGGCGGCGCTGACGCCGAAGGTCAGCCGCCCGTCGTCGGCCAGGCCCGCGGCCAGCGGCTCGCGGACGAACGCCAGCAGCGCGTCCGCGTGGAGGCCCGCCGGCGGGAGCTCCTCGGCCCCGGTGAGCTCGGCCGGCAGCGGCACCAGCGCCACGGCCTCGTCGCCGGTGTGGGCCACGGCGATGCGGTCCGAGGGCTCGGGGCCGGCCGCCGCCGGGTCGACCAGCACCTCCTCCAGCAGCGCCTGGGCGACCGGGCCGCCGGGGATGTCGCCGTCCTCCCACTCCACGCGGGCCACCACGACCTGCCAGTGCGGGGCCGTGCCCAGCCCGGGCAGCAGCACGGGCGCGGCCACCCGCAGCCGGGCCGCGATCTCGGCGGGCGCGGCGCCCGCCTGGACCAGCTCCAGGACCTCCTGGGCGAGCCGGCGCCGTACCGTACGGGCCGCGTCGCGCCGGTCGCGCTCGACGGCGATCAGCTGGGTGACGCCGTGCAGGAGGTCCAGCCGCTCCTCCGGCCAGTCGCCGGCGTCCGCCTCGACGGCCAGCAGCCACTCGGACAGCACCGTCTCGCGCACGTCCCGCGCGGACGCGGTCCGGCCGCTGCTCCGAACGGGGAACAGGGAGTACGTGGTGCCGCCCACGGTCACCCGGTGGGGGTCGCGCCGGCCGCCGCGGGAGGCGGCCAGGTGCTCGCCGGCGAGCGCGGCGCCGACGGCCGGCGGCAGGTCCGGGCCCGCGCCGGCCAGCGAGGAGCCGGCGATCTGCCGGCCGGTGGGGGACAGCACCCAGGCGCGGAGGTCCAGGTCGGAGCCGAGCAGGTCCAGTACGACCTCGGGGCCGCCGCCCGCCGGGCCGCCCGTCATCAGCCGCCGGTGCCGGTCGACGACGGCCGCCAGGTCCCCGGCGCGCTCGCTGGAGACCTGCCGCACGACGTGCTCGGTGATGGACGCGAACGACACCGTCTCGTGCACCGAGAACAGCGGCATCCGGTGCCGGGCGCAGGCCTCGATCAGGTCGTCGGGGGTGGAGGCGATCTCCGCCTCGCCCGCGGCCAGCCCGGCCACGCCGGCGGCCGTCAGGATGCGGACGAACCGCTCGGAGTCGGCCGGCTCCCGCCGCCAGGCGAGTCCGGTGAGGACCAGCTCCCCGCCGGAGAGGTAGCGGCTGGGGTCGCGCAGGTCGGTGGTCATCACGCCGCGCACCGTACGGTCCAGCTCGTCCTCGCCGCCGAGCAGCCGAAGGCCCAGCGCATCGGTCTCCAGCAGTGCGCGCAGCCGCATCGTGGGTCGCCGCCGATCTGTCTTCTTGTTCACCAGTGGAATGCAGTGAGGTTTCTGAACCCCGTCTTTCGTTCGAATCTACAAGACGTGGGGCCTGGCCAGCCAACCGCTTCATGTTTTCGGTGACTGCACCGGCCTGTCGGAGGCTCGCTGTACTGGCCGACATGGACTTCCTGCGCCCCGCCGACTGGGGGGAGGCGCTCGCCGCGAAGGCGGCGCACCCCTCGGCCGTCCCCCTCGCGGGCGGCACGGACGTGATGGTCGAGATCAACTTCGACCACCGCCGCCCCGAGCACCTCCTCGACCTCAGCCGTGTCGCCGAACTCCACGAGTGGGAGGACGACGGCCCCGCCGTCCGGCTCGGCGCCGCCGTCCCCTACGCCCGCGTCCTGGACCACCTCCAAGGCCCGCTGCCCGGGCTCGCGCTCGCCGCCCGCACCGTCGGCTCCCCGCAGATCCGCAACCGCGGCAGCGTCGGCGGCAATCTCGGCGCCGCCTCCCCGGCCGGCGACAGTCACCCCCCGCTGCTGGCGGCCGGCGCCGACGTCGAGGTCCAGTCGGTGCGCGGCACCCGGCTGATCCCCGTCGAGGAGTTCTACACCGGCGTCAAACGCAACGCCCTCGCCCCCGACGAGCTGATCAGGGCCGTCCGGGTCCGCCGGGCCACCGGACCCCAGCAGTTCGCCAAGGTCGGCACCCGCAACGCCATGGTCATCGCCGTGTGCTCGTTCGCCGTCGCCCTCCACCCGGATCGCCGTACCGTGCGCACCGGCATCGGCTCGGCCGCGCCCACGCCCGTACGGGCCCGCGCGGCCGAGGACTTCCTCGCCGCGGTGCTGGAGGAGGGCGGCCACTGGGAGTCCGGGCGGACCGTACCGCCCTCGGCCGCCGCCGAGTTCGCCACGCTCGCCGCGGGCGCCTGCAACCCCATCGACGACGTACGCGGCAGCGCCGCCTACCGCCGGCACGCGGTCGCCGTCATGGCCCGCCGGACGCTCGGCTGGGCCTGGGCCGCATACCACCGGGACGAAGGGAAGGGGAGGGGAGCGCGATGCGCCTGAGCTTCACCGTCAACGGCCGCCCCCGGCGGGCCGACGATGTCTGGGAGGGCGAGAGCCTGCTGTACGTGCTGCGCGAGCGGCTGGGCCTGCCCGGCTCCAAGAACGCCTGCGAGCAGGGCGAATGCGGCTCCTGCACGGTCCGCCTCGACGGCGTGCCGGTGTGTGCCTGCCTGGTGGCGGCCGGGCAGGCCGAGGGCCGCGAGGTGGTCACCGTCGAGGGTCTGGCCGGACGGGCCGGGCTGGCGGAGGACGAACTCTCCCCCGTCCAGCGCGCGTTCGTCGACGCCGGGGCCGTGCAGTGCGGCTTCTGCACCCCCGGACTCCTCGTCGCCGCCGACGACCTGCTCGAACGCGTCCCCGAGCCGTCCGACGCCGACATCCGCGAGGCCCTGTCGGGCAACCTCTGCCGCTGCACCGGCTACGAGAAGATCCTCGACGCGGTGCGCCTGGCCGCCGCCCGTTCCGGAGAGGCGGGCTGACACCGTGCGCGACCTGACCCCCACCGGCCTCACCCAGGCGAGCGGCACGCGGGGCGGCATCGGCGAGTCCGCCCCGCGCCCCGACGGCACCCTCAAGGTCACCGGCGAGTTCGCCTACGCCTCCGACCTGTGGCACGCGGACATGCTCTGGGGCGTGACGCTGCGCAGCCCGCACGCCCACGCCCGCGTCCGCTCCCTCGACATCGCCGAGGCCCTCGCCACCCCCGGCGTCCACGCCGTCCTGACCCACGCCGACCTGCCCGCCGCCACCCGCTACGGCCTGGAGATCGAGGACACCCCCGTCCTCGCCGACGGCGTCGTCCGCCACCACGGCGAGCCCGTCGCCCTCGTCGCCGCCGACCACCCCGAGACCGCCCGCCGCGCCGCCGCGAAGATACGTGTCGACTACGAGCCGCTCCCCGTCGTCACCGACGAGGCGAGCGCCACCGCCCCCGGCGCCCCCGTCCTCCACCCCGGTCGCACCGACGAACACGCCCGCCACGTCCCCCATCCCAACATCGTCCACCGCCAGCCCGTCGTCCGCGGCGACGTGGCCGCCGCGCGGGCCCGCGCCGACGTCGTCGTCACCGGCGACTACGAGGTCGGCATGCAGGACCAGGCGTTCCTCGGCCCCGAGTCCGGGCTGGCCGTGCCCGCCGAGGACGGCGGCGTCGACCTCTACATCGCCACCCAGTGGCTCCACGCCGACCTCCGCCAGATCGCCCCCGTCCTCGGCCTCCCCGAGGACAAGGTGCGCATGACCCTCTCCGGCGTCGGCGGCGCCTTCGGCGGCCGCGAGGACCTGTCCATGCAGGCCCACGCCTGCCTGCTCGCGCTGCGCACCGGCCGGCCCGTCAAGATGGTCTACAACCGCTTCGAGTCCTTCTTCGGCCACGTCCACCGCCACCCCGCGAAGCTCCGCTACGAGCACGGGGCGACCCGCGACGGCGACCTCGTCTACATGACGGCCCGCATCGTGCTGGACGGCGGCGCCTACGCCTCCTCCTCCCCGGCCGTCGTCGGCAACGCCGCCTCCCTCTCCGTGGGCCCGTACGTCGTCGACCACGTCGACGTCGAGGCCCTCGCCCTCTACACCAACAACCCGCCCTGCGGGGCGATGCGCGGCTTCGGCGCGGTCCAGGCGTGCTTCGCCTACGAGGCGCAGATGGACAGGCTCGCGGCCGCGCTGGACCTCGACCCGGTGGAGTTCCGCCGCCGCAACGCGATGGCGCAGGGGGCGGTGATGCCGACAGGCCAGGTCGTCGACTCGCCCGCGCCCGTCGCCGAACTGCTGCGGCGCGTCAAGGCGATGCCCCTGCCGCCGGACCGGCAGTGGGAGTCGGCGGGCGGCGAGGCGGACCTCCGGGCGCTGCCGGGCGGGCTGTCGAACACCACCCACGGCGAGTCGGTCGTCCGGGGCGTCGGCTACGCGGTCGGCATCAAGAACGTCGGCTTCTCCGAGGGCTTCGACGACTACTCCACCGCCCGGGTCCGGCTGGAGACGGTGGGCGGCGAGCCCGTGGCCACCGTCCACACCGCGATGGCCGAGGTCGGCCAGGGCGGGGTCACCGTGCACGCCCAGATCGCCCGCACCGAGCTCGGCGTCGCCCGGGTGACGATCCACCCCGCCGACACGCGCGTCGGCTCCGCCGGCTCCACCTCCGCCTCCCGGCAGACCTACGTCACCGGCGGCGCGGTCAAGCACGCCTGCGAGCTGGTGCGGGAGCGGGTCCTGGAGCGGGGCAGGGCGCGCTTCGGCACGTACCACCCGGCGTGGGCCACCGCCGAACTCCTGCTGGAGGACGGCAAGGTGGTCACCGACGGCGGCGAGGTCCTCGCCACGCTCGCGGACGTCCTGGAGGGCGAGGCGGTCGAGGCCGAGGAGGAGTGGCGGCACCGCCCCACCCAGCCCTTCGACCCGCGCACCGGGCAGGGCTTGGGGCACGTCCAGTACTCCTTCGCGGCCCACCGCGCGGTCGTCGAGGTGGACACCGAACTGGGCCTGGTCAAGGTCGTGGAGCTGGCCTGCGCCCAGGACGTCGGGAAGGCGCTGAACCCGCTGGCCGTCGCCGGGCAGATCCAGGGCGGTACGACGCAGGGGCTGGGGCTCGCGGTCATGGAGGAGATCGTCGTCGACCCGGTGACGGCCAGGGTCCGCAACCCCTCCTTCACCGACTACCTCATCCCCACCATCCTCGACACCCCCGCGATCCCCGTCGACGTCCTCGAACTCGCCGACCACCACGCGCCGTACGGGCTGCGCGGCGTGGGGGAGGCCCCCACCCTCTCCTCGACGCCCGCCGTCGTGGCGGCCATCCGGCAGGCCACCGGGCTGGCCCTGAACCGGGTCCCCGTGCGGCCGGAGCGTCTGACCGGCGACTGAGCGCTCCGTTCCCCGCGCCCCTCAGGGGCGCACCCCGCGCATCCCGCGCACCCCCACCGGAATCCTGGAGCAGGCCCCATGTCCTGGCCCGACCGTTGGTTCCACCTCTCCGAACGGGGCTCGACGCTCGCCCGCGAAGTGCGCGGCGGCGTCACCACGTTCATGGCGATGAGCTACATCCTGCTGCTCAACCCCCTGATCCTGTCCGGCCCCGACGCCGGCGGACACACCCTGGCCCGGTCCGGTCTGATCACCGCGACCGCCTTCGCGGCGGCGCTGTCCACCCTGCTGATGGGGCTGGTCGGCAGGGTCCCGCTGGCGCTCGCGGCCGGCCTCGGGGTCTCCGGGGTGCTCTCCACCCAGGTCGTGCCCCGGCTGACCTGGCCGCAGGCCATGGGCATGTGCGTGCTCTACGGCGGGGTGATCGTGCTGCTGGTCCTCACCGGGCTGCGCGAGCGCGTCATGAACGCCATCCCGCTGGAGCTCAAGCACGCCATCACCATGGGCATCGGCATGTTCATCGCCCTGATCGGCCTGGTCAAGGCGGGCTTCGTGCACGCCGCCAAGTCCGGGGGCCCGGTCACCCTCGGCCCGGCGGGCGAGCTGGCCGGCTGGCCGGTGCTGCTGTTCTGCGTCACCCTGCTGCTGATCTTCCTGCTCCAGGCGCGCGAGGTGCCCGGCGCGATCCTCGTCGGCATCGTCGTGGGCACCGTGCTCGCGGTCGTCGTCGACGTGGTCGTCGACCCCGGCCCCCGCACCTGGCAGAACGGGGCCCCGCGGCTGACCGGGAGCGTCGTCTCGATGCCGGACTTCTCGCTGTTCGGCCGGGTGGGGTTCGGCGGCTGGGGGGCGGTCGGCGGAGCGACCGTGGGGATGATCCTCTTCACCCTGGTGCTGGCCGGGTTCTTCGACGCCATGGCCACGATCATCGGCGTGGGCACCGAGGCCGGACTCGCCGACGAGCGGGGCCGGATGCCGGGCCTGAGCCGGGCGCTGCTCGTCGACGGCGCGGGCGGGGCGATCGGCGGGGTGGCCGGGGCCTCGGGCCAGACGGTCTTCGTGGAGTCGGCGACGGGCGTGGGCGAGGGGGCCCGTACGGGCCTGTCGTCCGTCGTCACCGGGCTGCTCTTCGCGGCGTGCCTGTTCGTCACGCCCCTGACGAGGATCGTCCCCGGCGAGATCGCGGCGGCCGCGCTGGTCGTCATCGGCGCGATGATGGCGAGCCACGCCCGCCACATCGACTGGACGGACCGGGCGGTCGCCGTCCCGGTCTTCCTGACGGTGGTGCTGATGCCGTTCACGTACTCCATCACCGCGGGCGTCGGCGGCGGTGTCATCGCCCACACCGTCATCAAGGCCGGGCAGGGCCGCTGGCGCGAGCCGGGCGTCTTCATGTGGGTGCTGACGCTGGTCTTCGCGGGCTATTTCGCCCTGCATCCGATCGAGCGCTGGCTGGGCGCGACATAGGGAGACAAGGGGGTCCGCCGTGTTGGACATCGCCTCGGAACTGCACCGGTGGTGCGTGGAGGGCCGTGACTTCGCGGTGGCCACGGTGGTGGCCGTCCGGGGCAGCGCGCCCCGCCCGCCCGGCGCCGCCCTGGCCGTCGACGCCGCGGGCACGGCCGTCGGCTCGGTCTCCGGAGGGTGTGTGGAGGGCGCGGTGTACGAGCTGTGCCGCACGGCCCTGGAGACCGGGGAGACCTTGCTGGAACGGTTCGGCTACTCGGACGAGGACGCCTTCGCCGCGGGTCTGACCTGCGGCGGCGAACTCGACGTCCTGGTCGCTCCGGTCCGCGGGCGCCCGGTGCTGGCCGCGGCGCTGTCCGAGGCCGCGCTCGGCGGGACCGCCGCCCTGGTCCGGGTCGTCTCCGGCCCGCCCGGGACGCGGGGAGGCGCCCTGCTCGTCCGCCCCGACGGCACGGCCGAGGGCGGCCTGGGCGGCGGCCCGGCGCTGGATGCGACGGCGGCCCGGGAGGCGCTGGCCCTGCTGGACGCGGGCCGTACGGCACCGGTCGACGTCGGCGCGGACGGCTCGCTGTGCGGCGCACCGGTGCGGCTCCTGGTGGAATGCCGCGTTCCGCCACCGCGGATGCTGGTCTTCGGTGCGATCGACTTCGCGGCGGCGCTGGTCCGGGCGGGCGTCTTCCTCGGCTACCGCGTCACCGTGTGCGACGCCCGGCCCGTCTTCGCGACGCGGGCGCGCTTCCCGGAAGCCGACGAGGTCGTCGTGGACTGGCCGCACCGCTACCTCGACGGCCAGGACCTCGACGCCCGCACGGTCGTCTGCGTGCTCACCCACGACGCGAAGTTCGACGTCCCCCTGCTGGAGCGCGCCCTGCGGCGGCCCCTCGCGTACGTCGGCGCCATGGGCTCGCGCCGCACCCACGCGCACCGGCTGGCCCGGCTGCGCGCGGCGGGCCTGACCGGGGCGGAGCTGGCCCGGCTGCGGTCCCCGATCGGGCTCGACCTGGGGGCCCGTACGCCCGAGGAGACGGCCCTGTCCATCGCCGCCGAGATCGTCGCGGTCCGGCGGGGCGGCGCGGGCGGCCCGCTCACGGGCGGGCGGACGCCCATCCACCACGAGCCGCGGTGGTCCCCGGAGCCCCGGAGAATCGCATAGACGTGCGATGTGCCACTATGCATCGCACTCTTGTTCCCCTAGTTCTGAGAGTCATCTTGTCTCCTTCCAGACCCGGTTGGACCCGCGCCCTCGCCGTGGCGCTGACCATGGCCGCGTGCGGTACGACCGCCACCGCCACGGTGGCCGTCGCGGCCCCGCGGCCGTCGGGCGACGCCCGCACCGCCGAGCAGTACTGGACGGCCGAGCGCATGGCCGGCGCCACGCCGGTCGAGGCGGGCCAGGTCGCGCCGCCCGTGGCCCGGCCCCGCTCCGGCGTCGCGGCCGTACCGCGCCTCGCCGCGCCCACCGGCACCCCCCCAGGGCACCCTCGGCGACGGCATACCCGCCGTCGGCACGTTCTTCAGCAGCTCCGGCACCACCGGCGCCACCTACTGCACCGCCGGCGTCGTGCAGAGCGCGGGCCGCAACCTCGTGCTGACCGCCGGCCACTGCGCCAAGGCCCTGGCGGGCGGCGGCAAGCTCATCTTCGTCCCGCAGTACCGCAAGGGCCTCGACGCCGCCCACCAGCCCTACGGCGTCTTCCCCGTCGACAAGGTCTTCACCGACCCGCGCTACACGCGGAACAGCAAGGGCGTCGACTCCAACCTCGACTTCGGCTTCGCCCGGCTGTCGCCCAACGCGCGCGGCGAGCGGGTGGAGGACCGCACCGGCGGCCTGCGGCTGACCGACACCCCCCGCTGGACCAGCACGGTCACCGTCATCGGCTACCCCGGCGCCTACAACCCCGACCAGCGGGCCGTCACCTGCACCATCCCGACCTCGCGGCTGGCCGGCTTCCGCCAGATGCAGATGGCCTGCGGCGGCTACTACGGCGGCGTCTCCGGCGGCCCGTGGATCACCAACTACGACGCCAAGTCCCGCACCGGCGACATCATCGGCAACGTCGGCGGCTTCAACGGCGGCGGCAACACCGCCAACGACGACTGGCTGAGCTACTCCCCGGTCTACGACGGCGAGATCCGCGCCCTCTACCAGGACGCGGTCGCCGACCGCACCCCGCAGCGCGCCGCCTACCAGCAGCCCTCGGACGCGGCCCGGCTGGCCGGCGCCGCCTCGACCTGGACCCACGCCAACCACCTGGTCTCCGGCGACGTCACCGGCGACGGCCGGGACGACATGGTGACGATCTGGAGCGACGGCGAGGTCACCCTCTACACGGGCGACGGCGCGGGTGGCTTCGGCTCCGAGAAGCGACTGGCCAAGGCCGATTTCTGGAAGCGGGCCAAGGCCGTCACCGCGGGCGCCTTCAGCGGCTCCGCGCTGCCGGACCTCATGGTGCGCTGGGACAACGGCAAGGTCAGCTACTTCGAGGACGTCAAGCCCGCCGGCTTCGGCAAGGAGTACACCCTGGCGGCCGCCGGTTCCGCGTGGAAGGACGCCGCGCAGATCACGGCGGGCCGCTACAACTCCACCGACAAGGCCAACGACCTCGTCGTGCGCTGGGCCGACGGCAAGGTCACCCTCCACTCCGGGGTGAGCTCCACGGGCCTCGGCAGCGAGAAGCAGCTCGCCGCCTCCGGCTCGTTCTGGCGCAACGCCCAGGCGCTGACCAGCCTCCGCCCGGCCGGGAAGGACGCCTCCAACGTGGTCGTGCGCTGGGCCGACGGCTCGCTGGGCAGCTTCGCCTACACCGGCTCCGGCCTGTCGGGCACCCGCCTCCAGGGCCCCAACGCCTCCTGGTCGTCCCCGGTCATGACCGCCGGCGACTTCAGCGGCGGCGGCCGCCCCGACGACCTCGTCGTGCGCTGGTCCAACGGCGAGACGTCCCTCTACGACGGCACCCGGGGCGACGCCCTCGGCACGTGGAAGCCGCTGGTGCAGCCGTAGCACCACCTCCCCAGCACCACCCCGGGCCCCGTCCCGGCCCCGTACGCCGGGCGGATCGCGAGCGCGATCCGCCCGGCGTACGGTCTTTGGCCGTCCCCACCCGGGCAGGTTCAGCACATGGCTGTGACCGGCCGATAAGAGAGTGACGAGGGAGACGGAGGAGGACGGACCATGGCATACGTCGACGAGTGGCCGCTGGCGGTCAACATCGGCGCCGGACTGGGCTTCGGCGCGATCATCGGCCTGGAGCGCCAGTGGCGCGCCCGGATGGCGGGACTGCGGACGAACGCGCTGGTCGCGGCCGGGTCCGCGCTCTTCGTCCTGCTGTCGACCTACGGCTTCTCCACCGCGACCAGCACCACCGGCTACGACGGCTCACGGGTCGCCGCGCAGATCGTCTCCGGCATCGGCTTCCTGGGCGCCGGTGTCATCATGCGCGACGGGCTCAGCGTCCGTGGCCTGAACACCGCCGCCACCCTGTGGTGTTCGGCGGCGGTGGGCGCCCTCGCCGGGACCGGGCTGTATGTGCTGGCCGCGCTCGGCACGGTGGGGGTGGTCGGTGCCAACACGCTGCTGCGGCCGCTCGCCCGGGGCCTGGACCGGGGTGCGCTCGGCGCCGCCGAGGTGGTCACCGACTACCACTTCGAGGTGGTGTGCACCGAACCCGAGGAGGCCCATGTGCGGACCCTCGTGGTGCAGGCGGTCGCCCGGCCCGGGTTCCGGCTGCGCTCCGTGCACAGCCGGGACGCCGAGACGGCGGGGAAGGTGACGGTGTCCGCCGAGCTGACCACCGAACGGCGCGACGACAGTCTCCTGGAGGAGGCCGTGAGCCGGCTCTCGCTGGAGCCCGCCGTGTCGGCGGTCAGCTGGACCGTCCTGCGCGGCCCGGACGAGGAGAACGGCGAGGACGACGACTACCCCGGCGGCCGGGCCCGGTGGCGCGTGCGGAATCTCTTCACCGGGCGGTAGCGGAAGAGGGGCACCGGGCGGTAGCGAAAGAGGGGCACGGGACGGGGGCCGTCTCCCCGGTGGGCGGCCCCCGTCCCCGGTCCGCTCAGCCGCGCAGCGGGCCCTCGCAGCGGTAGTCGGCCGAGCCCGCCGGGCGGTCGGACCAGATGTCGACCTTGCCGAAGGAGCAGTTCATGTCGGCGAGGTTGTTGGAGCCGGTCTTCGCGCGGTCGAGTATGAAGTAGTCGACCGTCTCCGACATGTCCTTGAAGACCAGGTCGGCGTTGCCGGGGTCGCTCAGGTTCGCGGTGATGCGGCCGGTGCACACGAAGCGGGGACGGTCGGCGGTGCGGACGCCGCCGCACTCGGGGGTGTTGCCGGTGGTGGCGGCGAAGGACGAACGGACCTGGTCGGCCGTGGCCTGCTGCAGGCGGCCCACCGGCGTGTACGTGGTGTTCGGCACGTACAGGTCCGCGACCTTGGCGATCTGCCGGTCGAGGAAGGCGTTGTAGTCCCGCTGCACGTACCAGTCCCGGCCCATCCGGTCGCGCCAGGCGTCGAAGCCGGCCACGTCGTCCGCCCGCAGGTAGCCGTACATCTCCTTGAGGAGGGAGGGGCGTTCGGCCCAGAGGAACTCGAAGAACGTCCCGGCGTACGAGTAGAAGCGGAAGCCGTCGCGGTCGTACTGGGCGTGCAGCAGCTGGTCGACGGTCATGCGCGGCTTGCCGCCCGCCGTGTCGTTGATGACGCTCTGCACCAGCGACTTGCGCACCTTGATGCCGTCGTCGCGGGTGGCGCCGTCGAAGAACTCGGCCGTGCCCTCGTCCATGGCCGTGGTGCGGTCGTTCTGGTACCACGCCCCCTCGCCGAAGGTGCCGGGCACCGCCCAGCGCCCGTTGAGGTAGTGGGTGTACTCGTGGCGGAACAGCTCCTCCAACGTGAGCGTGGAGTCCTGCGGTACGCGGCGCTCGTACGTGTAGAAGGTGGCGCCCTTCTCGATGTAGATGCCGCCGTTGTTCGTGCCCATGCCCGTCAGCAGGGGCTGGTAGATCTCGTAGTCCTTGCGTGAGGCGTACAGCACGATGTTCAGCGTGGTGTTGGTGTCGCCCGCCAGCGGCTGCTCGGTGCCCAGCACCCGGTGGAACTGCGCCTTGACCTGCTTGCTCGCGTAGTAGAGCTTGTCCACGGTGGTCCGGGGCAGCGCGGTGCGGACCTTGATGGCGCCGTTGTCGTAGGTGTAGGAGTACGGGAAGACGCGCCGCTCGATGTCGGCCTTGCACACCCCGTACTGCCCGCACATCTCCAGCTCGTTCAGCCAGGTGACGACCTTGGCCCAGGGCTCGCTGCCCTGGCCGAAGTTGCGGACGACGGTGTCCAGCAGCCCGCCCAGCGAGGAGCTGATCTCGCCCTTGACCGCGGCGACCTGGCTGAGCCGGGCGTACTCGTTGACCGCGTCGCGCACCACCCACTCGTTCTCGGTGCCCTTGAGGTGGGTGTAGCCGGAGAAGGCCTTGAGGGCCGCGCGGTAGGCGGGGTCGGCGACCACGGCCGCGTCGAAGGCGGGGTCGTCGTTGTAGACGCCCAGGTAGGCCACGGACAGCGCGCCCAGCGCGGCACCGCCCCAGGAACGGTCCTTCGCGGTCTCGGGGTGGGAGGCGTCCATCGTGGCCAGGACCCGCTTCATCAGCGGCAGCTGCTGGTGGCGCAGCCCGGGGGTGCTGGCGGCGTAGAGGGCCTCGCGCAGGCTCTCGGCGTTGGTGCGGGTGGCGTCGAAGGTGCGCGGTGCGATGCCGAAGTAGTACACCGCCCGCCGGACGGCCTCCACGGTCTGCGGGTCGGTGTGGTCGATCTCGTCGTGCGAGAAGTCGTGGTAGGCCGCGGCGTGGAGGTAGGTGAACAGCTCCAGCACATGGGTGCCGTTCTTCCCGTCGTGGGAGGAGCCGTACCGCTCGGCGCGCGCGGCGACGGCCCGTACGTGCTCCTTCGACATGACGCGGGCCAGTCGCTGGTCCCAGGTCCACAGGATGTCGCGCAGACAGCCGTCGGCGGTGACGGCGGGGTCCATCAGGAAGTCGGCGAACTGCTCGGGGCCGAGCCGGGAGACGCCGTCGAGCGTGCAGGGCACGGCGGTGCCGCGCACGGTGGCGCGGGGGGCCGGGGACGCGGCCTTGCCCTTGCTCTTCGCCGGCGTGACGGGGCCGGGGACGCGGGCCCGGGACAGGGAGCCCGGTCCGGCCTTCGACAGGTCGGCCGGCCGGGGCGTCTCGGCGAGCCTGGTGACCTCGTCGAAGGGGTTGGGTGTGGGGGTGTCCGCTCGCGGGGCGGGCGCGGGCGCCGTGGGGGACGCGGCGGAGGCGGCGGGCGCGGGGGAGTCCGCGAGGGCGGGCTGGACGACCGTGGCGCACAGCGTGACGGCTATGGCGGCGGTGAGCACGGATCTCGGATGGAACACCGGTGACTCCTGTGTGGGAGGTGGGAGGAGGCGGCACGGCGGTGCACGTGCGTCAACCGCTGGGCGATGGCGCTGAGGTGGGGAGTGCGCCGCGCCGCCATGTGATGTGTAACGTAGTAATGTGAAATGTTACTGACAACCCCTTAGGTGGCCCGAGTTCGCCGGGAGTTCGCCGGGCCGTGCGGGAGAGCCGTGCCGATACGGCACGCGCCGGCGCCCCGGATCCCCCCATGGAACCAGGGCACCGGCACGTCCCGTCGCTCAGGCGGCCTCGGGGAAGTGACAGGCCGCCCGGCGCGCCTCGCCCGCCGCCACGACACGCAGCGGCGGGGTCTCGGTGCGGCAGATCTCCCGCGCCTTGGGGCAGCGCGGGTGGAACGAACAGCCCGGCGGGGGAGCCGCCGGGCTCGGGGGGTCGCCGAGCAGGGTGATGCGCTCCCGCCCCCGTTCGGCCGCCGGGTCCGGCAACGGAACGGCGGACAGCAGGGCGCGGGTGTACGGATGGGCGGGCGCCGCGTACACCCGCTCCTTGGCGCCGATCTCGACGATCCGCCCCAGGTACATCACCGCCACCCGGTCGCACACCCGCTTGACCACCGACAGGTCATGGGCGATGAAGAGGTACGCGAGCCCGAGCTCCCGCCGCAGCCGTTCCATCAGGTTGACGATCTGGGCCTGGACGGAGACGTCCAGCGCCGAGACCGGTTCGTCGGCGACGATCAGCCGGGGGCGGGTGGCCAGCGAGCGGGCGATGCCGATGCGCTGCGCCTGCCCGCCGGAGAACTCGTGCGGATAGCGGTCGATGTGCTCGGGGATGAGCCCCACGAGCTCCATCAGCTCCAGGGCCCGCTTTCGTGCCTCCGCCGCCGAACCGCCCTGCGCCAGCAGCGGGTCGGCGATGGTCCGGGCCACCGTCCGGCGCGGGTTGAGGGAGGAGTACGGATCCTGGAAGACCATCTGGAGCTCCTGGCGGAGCGGCTTCAGCTCGCGTTGCCGCAGCCGGCTGATGTCCCGGCCGTCATAGGTGACCGACCCGGAGGTCGGTTCCAGGAGCCGTACGATCATGCGGCCGGTGGTGGACTTGCCGCAGCCGGACTCGCCCACCAGGCCCAGGGTCTCGCCCGCCGCCAGGTCGAAGGAGACGCCGTCGACGGCCCGGACGGGCGCCGAACGGCCCCGCCTGCCGGGGAAGGTCATCGTCAGGTCCCGCACGGAGAGCAGGGGCGGGGCGGGCGCGGTCATCGGGCGCCTCCTCGGGTGTCGGCGCCGGAGCGCAGCGGGAGATGGCAGGCCACCAGGCGGTCACGGGACGGGACGAGCAGGGGCCGCGTCTGCTCGCAGCGCTCGCGCTCGCCCGCCGTCGCGGCCGCCGCCACCGGGCAGCGCGGCGCGAAGGCGCAGCCCGGGGCCGGGCTGAGCAGGGAGGGCGGGCTGCCGGGGATGGCTCGCAGAGGTGCGTCGTCCGCGTCGTCGAGGCGGGGGAGGGAGTCCAGGAGCCCCCGGGTGTAGGGGTGGGCGGGGTCGGCGAACAGCGCGTCCACCGGCGCCTGTTCCGCCGCCCGGCCGCCGTACATCACCAGCACCTCCTGGGCGACGCGGGCGACGACGCCGAGGTCGTGGGTGATCAGGACGACGGCGAGGCCGCGGTCCTGCTGGAGGCGGGCGATCAGCTCCAGGATCTGCGCCTGGACGGTGACGTCGAGGGCGGTGGTGGGCTCGTCGGCGATGAGCAGGTCGGGTTCGCAGGCCAGGGCCATGGCGATCATCACGCGTTGCCGCATGCCGCCGGAGAACTGGTGGGGGTATTCGCGGGCCCGGCGCGCGGGCTCGGGGATGCCGACCTCGCCCAGCATCTCGACGGCCCTTCTGCGGGCCGCGGCGCGGCGGGAGCCGAAGTGGACGCGGTGGTGCTCGGCGATCTGCTCGCCGACCGTGTAGAAGGGGTGGAGGCTGGAGAGCGGGTCCTGGAAGATCATCGCCATGCGGCGGCCGCGCAGCCGGCCGAACTCGTGCTCGGGCAGGCCGGTCAGCTCCCGTCCGTCGAGGACGACGGAGCCGGTGACCTCGGCGCCGGTGTGGAGGCCCATCACCGCCATCGAGGTGACGGACTTGCCGGAGCCGGACTCGCCGACGATGCCGAGGGTCCGCCCGCGGTCCACCGAGAAGCCGAGGGAGTCCACGGCCCGTACCGGCCCGTGCCGGGTGGGGAAGGTGACGGTCAGGTCCGTGACGGACAGCAGGGGCCGGTCGTCTGTCATCAGTACCTCACTCGCGGGTCGACGACGGCGTAGAGCAGGTCGACGGCCAGGTTGGCGACGACGATGAAGGCGGCCGCGAGCAGCGTGACGCCGAGGATGACCGGCTGGTCGCCGGTGGACAGCGCGCCGTAGAAGAGCCGGCCGACGCCCGGCAGCCCGAAGATGGACTCGGTGATGACCGCGCCCGCCAGCAGCCCGCCCAGGTCCATGCCGAAGAGGGTGAGGACGGGTGTCATACCGGCCCGCAGCCCGTGCTTGACGACGACCGTGCGGCGCGGCAGCCCCTTGGCGCGGGCGGTGCGGATGTACGGCTCCGCCATCGCCTCGATCATGGAACTCCGGCTCTGGCGCGCGTACATGGCGGCGTACAGCACGGCCAGCGCCAGCCAGGGCAGGAGCAGGTTCGACGCCCAGTGCGCCGGATCGCCGGTGAGGGGGACGTACTGCGGGTAGGGCAGCAGCCCGGCCACCCGGATCAGCCCGTAGATGAGCATCACCGAGGTGAAGTAGACCGGCAGGGAGGCGGCGGCGACGGCGCCGACCATCAGGGCACGGTCGGTGAGGGTGTCCTTGCGCAGGGCCGCGGTCACGCCGGCGCCCAGGCCGAGCAGCAGCCACAGCACGGCCGCGCCCAGCGCCAGGGACGCCGAGACCGGCAGGCGGTCCATGAGCAGGTCCCAGACGGCCTCGGAGTTCTCGTACGAGTAGCCGAGGCAGGGGAAGCGGCACTCCAGCGCGTACTGGCCGCTGCCCATGGTGCGGCCGGTGAAGACGCCGGTGACGAAGTCGGCGAACTGCCGCCACAGCGGCTGGTCGAGGCCCATGTGGGCGCGGATGGCCGCCAGCCGGTCGGCGCTGCACGACTTGCCGCAGGCGGCGGCCGCGGGGTCGGAGGGCAGGACGTAGAAGATGGTGAAGGTGACGGCGGCCACGGCGAGGAGCACGCCGGCGACGGCGAGGAGCCGGCGGCCCAGGTAGAGGATCATGTGCGGGCGCTCCTCGGGTCGAGGACGTCGCGCAGGGCGTCGCCGAGCAGGGTGAAGGCGAGCACCGTCAGGAACAGACAGGTGCTGGGGACGACGAAGTACATGGGGTCCGTGTCGTAGAAGGCGACGCTCTCGGCGATCATCTGGCCCCAGGAGGGCGTGGGCGGGCGGACGCCCACGCCGAGGTAGCTCAGGGCGGCCTCGGTGGCGATCATGCCGGGGACGACGAGGGTGGTGTACGCGATGACGGGCCCCAGGACGCCGGGGAGGATCTCGCGGGTGAGGATGCGCCAGGGCCCGGAGCCGCCCACGCGGGCGGCGTCGACATACTCGCGGTGCTTGAGCGAGAGGGTCTGGCCGCGGACGACGCGGGCCACGCCGGGCCAGCCGAACAGCCCGATGACGGCGGTCATCAGCACGATCCGGTTGACGTCCCTGGCCACCGAGAGCATCGCGATCATGAAGATGAGGGAGGGGAAGGACATCGTGAGGTCCATGAGCCGGGAGAGCACGGTGTCCGTGCGGCCCCCGAAGTAGCCCGCGGTGATGCCGGCAGCCGTCCCGGCGACGACGACGATCGCGGTGGCGGTCAGCGCGATCAGCAGCGAGACCTGCGCGCCGTGCACGACGCGGGCGAACAGGTCGCGGCCGGTGACGGGTTCGACGCCGAGCCAGTGGTCGGCGGAGACGCCGCCGAGCGGGCCGATGGGCGCGCCACCCAGGTAGGGGTCGACGGCGGTCTTGTCGAACTCCTCGGGCGACCAGCCGCCGAGCGCGCTCAGCAGCGGGGCGCCGGCCGCCATCAGCAGGAACAGGGCGACGACGGCGAGCGAGATCTTCACCGAGGTGCGGCGGCGCAGTTCGGCGCGGGCGAGCCGCCAGGGGCCGGCGCCGGTGGGGGAGTCCGCCGCGGCGGGTTTCGTGGTGGTGGTCACGGTGTCCCTCAGCCCCGGCTCTTCGCGGGGTCCTTGAGGCCGACGGTGGCGTAGTCGAGCTGGCCGCCGAAGGAGGTGTGCCCGTACGCGCCCGCGATGTTGGTGCCCAGGACGAGCGGCCAGCGGCGGACCAGCACGGGGACGGCCGGGGCCTTGGCGAGGATCTCGCCGTCCAGCCGCTGCCAGGCGGCACCGGCCTCCTTGGCGTCGGTCATGGCGGCGATCTCGTCCATCCGTTCGACGGTCGCGTCGTCGCGGAAGAGGGAGTGGTTGCCGGAGTTGCCCTTCTCCTTGATGTAGCGGGCGTCGAAGACGAAGGGCAGGAAGGTGGAGCCGGAGGGGTAGTCCGGGCACCAGCCCGTGTAGACCATGTCGGTGCGGTGGGTGGTGTCGCCGATGGTGGCGTAGAAGGCGGACGGGTCGACGGTCTCGATGGTGACCTTGATTCCCGCCCGGGCCAGGGACTGCTGGACGGCCTCGACGCGGCCCTTGTCGCCGGCGGATGCGGTGATCTTCGTGGAGAAGCCGTCGGGCCTGCCGGCCTCCTTCAGCAGCTGTCTGGCCTTCTCCACGTCCCCGCCGGCGGGGATCCTCAGGGTGTCGGGCTGCTTGCCGCCGAAGAGCGGGGCCGGCATGTAGGCGGTGGACGGGTCGTTGAAGGCGGGGCCGCCGGAGGCGGTGAGGACGGCGTCCCGGTCGAGGGCGTACTGCACGGCCTTGCGCACCCGCACGTCGTCGAAGGGGGCCCGGCCGGTGTGCATCTGGACCATGTCCGTGCAGTTCTGGGACTCGGCGAGCAGTCGGCGCCTGACCTCGGCGTTCGGCAGCACCTTGGCGGCGCTCTCCGGCCGCAGGGCGCCCCAGGAGACGGCGGAGGCGTCCGCTCCCTGGCCGGCTATCAGACGGTCGTCGATCTGGTTGGCCTTCAGGCCCATGACGACGACCAGTCTGTCCGGGTAGGCCTTGCGGACCTCGTCGGTCCTCGGGTCCCAGTGGTCGTTGCGGACCAGGACGAGCTTCTTGCCGCGCGCGTAGGACTCGATCCTGTACGGGCCGGAGGAGAACGGCCGGTTGTCGTACTGCGGTCCCTTGTCCTGCTTCGGCGGCACGGGGGCGAACGTGGGCATCGCCGTGGCCCAGGGGAACTCGGCGAAGGGCTTGCGCAGTTCGAAGACGATGGTCCGGTCGTCCGGCGTCCTGATGGAGTCCAGGTGCCTGCCCTCGGCGGGGCCGCGGTAGCCGTCGGCGCCGGCGAGGTAGCGGGCGGCGTAGTCGGCGCCGCCGGGCAGGTCGGGGGAGAAGGACCGCTCGACGTTGTACTTGACGTCCTGCGCGGTGACCGGCGAGCCGTCCTCGTACCGCACGCCCTCCTTGAGGTGGAACGTCCACGTCCTGGCGTCGGCGGACGGGGTGCCGAGGTCGGTGGCGAGGTCGGGGACCAGCCCGCCGCCCTTGCCGCCGGGTGCGGCCCGGTAGGTCACGAGGGTGCGGTAGAGCAGCCGGGTCCCGAAGTCCATGGTGTTCATGACCCAGTTGCGGGCCGGGTCCAGGTGCTCGAAGTCCTGGTGGGACAGGACGGTGAGGGTGCCGCCCTTGCGTGGGGTGCCGCCGACCGTCGTGCCCACGTTGGCCGCGGCCGGATTCCGGGCGCCCTCCTGGCCGTTCGCGGGGTGCTTGCCGGACGTTCCGCCCGAGCATCCGGACGCTCCGAGGGCGAGGGTGGCCGCCAGGGCGGCGGTGAGGGCGGTACACGTGCGCTTGTTCATCAGGGTCACTCCGTGAACAGTCGAACAGCGTGGCTGAAATGTGACCCGTAACATAGTAATGTGAAATTGCACTGACAAGGTGTCAGCCTCTCCGTTATCCACCTGTGTCCCGAGGAGGCCCCGTGAAGGAATCCGCCGTCCCCGCGCTCCGCACGGTCAGTCATGATCTGCCCCCCTCCGCCGAGTTCACCGCCTTCATGGCCGGCGGCTGGGCGCCGTCCCCGCTGCCCGGCGAGCTCCGGCTGCCCGTGGCGGACCTCACCGCCGTACGCCGCGAGCGGCTCTCGCGGCGCTTTCCCGGCGAGCGCCTGATCGTCCCCGCGGGGGATCTCGCCGTCCGCTCCAACGACTGCGACCACCGCTTCCGCCCCCACAGCGCCTACGCGTGGCTGACCGGCCTGACCGGCGAGGAGCAGGCCGGCCATGTGCTGGTCCTCGAACCCGACGGCCCGCACCGGCACGAGGCCGTGCTGTACCTGCGCCCGCGCTCGCCGCGCACCGGCGAGGAGTTCCACCGGGACCGCCGGTACGGCGAGTTCTGGGTCGGGCGCCGCCCCGAGCTCGCCGAGGCCGAGCGCGCGACCGGCATCCGCTGCGCCCACCTCGACGGCCTCGACCGGCTGCCGCCCGGTCGCGACGCCTCGTCCGACGCCGGTCTCGCCTCGGCCCTCAGCGAACTGCGCCTGGTCAAGGACGCCTGGGAGGTCGGGCAGCTCCAGCTGGCCGTGGACCACACCACCGCCGGCTTCGAGGACGTCGTACGGGCCCTGCCGCGCGCCCTGGCCCACCCGCGCGGCGAGCGGTGGATCGAGGGCGTCTTCGGCCTGCGCGCCCGCGCGGAGGGCAACGGGACGGGCTACGAGACCATCGCGGCCTCCGGGGCCCACGCGTGCGTCCTCCACTGGATCCGCAACGACGGACGGCTGGACCCCCGTGAACTCCTCCTGCTGGACGCGGGCGTGGAGACGGACACCCTCTACACCGCCGACATCACCCGCACCCTCCCGCTCTCCGGTCGCTTCTCGCCCGTCCAGCGCCAGGTGTACGACCTCGTCCTCGCCGCCCAGGAGGCGGGCATCGCGGCACTGCGGCCCGGCGCGAGCTTCCGCGACTTCCACCGGGCGGGCATGCGCGTCATCGCCGAAGGCCTCGCGGAGTGGGGTGTGCTGAAGAACGCCGAGGGCGACCTCCACCGCCGCTACACCCTGTGCAGCAGCGGGCACATGCTCGGCCTGGACGTCCACGACTGCGCCCAGGCGCGGGCGGACGCGTACCTCGACGGCGTCCTGGAGGAGGGCCAGGTGCTCACCGTCGAGCCGGGACTCTACCTCCAGCCCGACGACGAGACGCTGCCCGCCGAACTGCGGGGCATCGGTGTGCGGATCGAGGACGACCTGGTGATCACCGCCGACGGCGCCCGTCTGATGTCCGGGGCGCTGCCGCGCACGCCGGACGACATCGAGGCGTGGATGGGTGCGCTGATGGAGGGGTGACCGGCGCGGAAGCCGGTGCCCGGGAAGGGAATTCGGGGGCGGGAGACCCTTGGCACGTCTAGTGCAATGTGAAATATTACTGTCGTGCCCCAGAGCAACTCCCCGGACGTCATCGTCGTCGGTGCGGGCGTCGTCGGTGCCGCCTGCGCCTACTACGCCGCCCGCTCCGGTCTCTCCGTCACCGTGCTCGACCGTGGTCCCGTCGCCGGCGGGACCACGGGCGCGGGCGAGGGAAACCTCCTCGTCTCCGACAAGGAACCCGGCCCCGAGCTCGAACTCGCCCTGCTGTCCACCCGGTTATGGCGGGAGCTGGCCGGAATCCTGCCGGAGCGCGTCGAGTACGAGGCGAAGGGCGGCCTGGTCGTCGCCCAGGACAGCGCCACGATGGACGCCCTGCGGACATTCGCCCGCGCCCAGGCCGGAGCGGGCGTCACGGCGGACGAGATACCGGCGGACCGGCTGCACGACCTCGAACCCCACCTCGCCCCCGGCCTCGCCGGAGGCTTCCACTACCCCCAGGACGCCCAGGTCCAGCCCGCCCTCGCCGCCGCCCACCTGCTGCGGGCCTCGGGCGCCCGGGTCCTGACCGGCCGTGAGGTCACCGCGATCCTCACCACCGCGAGCGGCGCGGTACGGGGCGTACGGACGCCGGCCGGCGACCTCCACGCCCCCGCGGTGGTCAACGCCGCCGGCTCCTGGGGCGGCGAACTCGCCCGGCTGGCGGGCACCCACCTGCCCGTCCTGCCCCGCCGCGGCTTCGTCCTCGTCACCGAACCGCTGCCGCGCCTGGTGCGGCACAAGGCGTACGCGGCGGACTACGTCGCCGACGTGGCCAGCGACTCGGCGGCCCTGCAGACCTCGGCCGTGGTCGAGGGCACCCCGGCGGGCCCGGTGCTCATCGGCGCCAGCCGCGAACGGGTCGGCTTCGACCGCACGGTGTCCACCGAGGCGCTCGCCCGCCTCGCGCGCGGGGCCACCGCGCTGTTCCCGGCGCTGGCCACGGTGCGGGCGATCCGGACGTACGCGGGCTTCCGCCCGTACCTGCCGGACCACCTGCCCGCCGTCGGCGCCGACCCCCGTGTGCCCGGCCTGCTGCACGCCTGCGGCCACGAAGGCGCGGGGATCGGACTCGCGCCGGCCACGGCCCTGGTCGTGGCCCGGCTGCTGACCGGGGACGAACCTCCCCTCGGCATCGCGCCGTTCGACCCGGGGCGCTTCGCCACAGCCGCCTGAACGACGGCCCCACGCCCCCGCCGTAAGCACCCCGAGAGGAGGCCCGCCGTGGCCCGCACCCCAGTCCGCCTCGCCGGCGCCGAGCCGGACGCCCCGTTCGAGATCACCTTCGACGGCCGGACGGTCACCGCCCTGCCCGGCCAGTCCCTCGCCGCCGCCCTGTGGGCGGCCGGCATCCTCGCCTGGCGCACCACGCGCCACAGCGGCCGTCCCCGCGGCGCCTTCTGCGGCATCGGCCAGTGCTTCGACTGTCTCGCCACCGTGAACGGCACCCCCAACCGCCGGGCCTGTCTGGTGCCCGCCCACCCCGGCGACGCGGTCACCACCCAGGAAGGACACGGCCATGCCCCGACCGGCCTCTGACCCCTACGACCTCGCCGTGCTCGGGGCCGGCCCCGCCGGGCTCGCGGGCGCCGTCGCGGCCGCCGGGGCCGGCCTGTCGGTGGCCCTGCTGGACGCCGGCACGCAGAGCGGCGGCCAGTACTTCCGCCACCCCGACCCGGCCCTGCGCGCCCGGCGCCCGGAGGCCCTCCACCACGACTGGCCCGCCTTCGCCCGGCTGCGCCGGCGCCTGGAGGCCAGCACCGCCGACCATCTCGCCGCCCACCAGGTGTGGACCGTGACCCGCGAGGACGCCGACTCCGACTCCGGCCCCGGCACCTGGGCCGTCCACGCCCTCACCGGCGCCGACGCGGACGGCGGGCGCCCGGTGCTGGTCCGGGCCCGCGCGGTGCTGTTCGCCACCGGCGCCCACGAGCGCCACCTGCCCTTCCCCGGCTGGACCCTGCCCGGCGTCGTGGCCGCCGGAGGCGCCCAGGCGATGCTCAAGTCCGGGCTCGTCCTGCCCGGCCGGCGCGTCGTCGTCGCCGGCAGCGGACCGCTCCTGCTCGCCGTCGCCTCCTCCCTGACCGCGGCGGGCGCCGAAGTGCCCGCCGTCGTCGAGGCCTCCGGCTACCTCGGCTACGCCCGCCACCCGCGGGCCCTCGCCGCCAACCCCCACAAACTCCTCGAAGCCGCCGTCCACGGCACCGCCCTGCTGCGCCACCGGGTGCGGCCGCTCACCCGCGGCGCCGTCACCGAGGCGCACGGCACCGACCGGGTGGAGGCCGTCACCGTCTCCCGGCTCGACCGCCACTGGCGGCCGGTGCCGGGCACGGGCCGCCGTATCGACTGCGACGCCCTGGCCGTCGGACACGGGCTCGTCCCGCAGACCGAACTCGCCACCGGCCTGGGCTGCGCCACCCGTCGCACCCCCGACGGCACCGCGGCGCTGGTCCTCGACGGCCTTCAGCGCACCTCGGTGCCCGGCCTGTGGGCCGCGGGCGAGACGGGCGGGGTGGGCGGCTGGCTGCTCGCCCGCACCGAGGGCGAACTCGCGGGCCTCGCGGCGGCCGCCGCACTGCGCGGCCGGCCCGCCCTCGTCACCGGTCCCCGCGCACGGGAACTGCGACGCCGCCGGGACCGGATGCGGGCCTTCGCCACCGCCATGGCCGCGGCGCACGCGCCCGGACCCGGCTGGACCGGCTGGCTCACCGACGACACCGAGGTCTGCCGCTGCGAGGAAGTGACGGCAGGAGCCGTCCGCGAGGCCGTCACCGCGCTCGGCGCCCGCGACGCGCGCACCGTCAAGCTCCTCACCCGGGCCGGCATGGGCTGGTGCCAGGGCCGGATGTGCGGGGCGGCCGTGGCCTGCCTCGCGGCGGAGGGCGGTACGGGGGAGGGGACCGTACCGCCCTCCGCCGAACGCAGACCGCTGGCCGTACCCGTACCCCTCGGTGCGCTGGCCGCACAGCACGATCACCCACCCCACCACCCAACGGAAAGGCCATCGGCATGACCACCACCTCCTGGACCCCCGAACACCCCTGGCGGGGCATCATGGTCGCCACCGCGCTCCCGCTGCGCGACGACCTCTCCGTCGACCACGACGCCTACGCCGAACACGTCCGCCACCTCCTCGACCAGGGCTGCGACGGCGTCGTCCCCAACGGCTCCCTCGGCGAGTACCAGACCCTCACCGCCGACGAGCGCGCCCGCGTGGTGCGCACCGCCGTCGAGGCGGCCGGGGACGGGTCGCGGGTGATGCCCGGCGTCGCCGCGTACGGCAGCGCCGAGGCGCGCCTGTGGGCCGAGCAGGCGGCGGAGGCGGGCTGCGGCTCCGTCCTCCTGCTGCCGCCGAACGCCTACCGCGCCGACGAGCGGGCGGTCCGCGCCCATTACGCGGAGGTCGCCGGGGTCGGCATACCGGTCGTCGCCTACAACAACCCGATCGACACGAAGGCCGACCTGACCCCGGACCTCCTGGCCCGGCTGCACGCCGACGGCACGATCGTGGCCGTCAAGGAGTTCAGCGGCGACGTCCGGCGCGCCTACGAGATCGCCGAACTCGCCCCCGAGCTCGACCTGCTGATCGGCGCCGACGACGTCCTGCTCGAACTGGCCCTCGCCGGGGCGTGCGGCTGGATAGCCGGCTACCCCAACGCCTTCCCCGCCTCCTGCGCCGAGCTCTACCGCGCCGCCGTCGCCGGGGACCTCCAGACGGCGCTGCCGCTGTACCGCTCGCTGCACCCGCTGCTGCGCTGGGACTCCAGGACCGAGTTCGTACAGGCCATCAAGCTCTCCATGGACATCACCGGCCGCCGCGGCGGCCCCACCCGCCCCCCGCGCCTCCCGCTCACCGGGGAGACCGAGGCCGCGGTGCGCGCCGCCACCGAGAAGGCCGTAGCCGCCGGACACCACTGACCGACCCCCGAACGGAAAGGACGTCCGTGCGTACCCGTCATGTCTTCCACGCCGTCGACTCGCACACCGAGGGCATGCCCACCCGTGTCATCACCGGCGGCGTCGGGGTGATCCCCGGCGCCACCATGGCCGAGCGCCGGCTGCACTTCATCGAGCACCTGGACCACCTCCGTACCCTCCTGATGTACGAGCCCCGCGGCCACGCCTCCATGAGCGGGGCGATCCTCCAGCCCCCCACCCGCCCCGACGCCGACTACGGAGTGCTGTTCATCGAGGTCTCGGGCGTGCTGCCGATGTGCGGCCACGGCACCATCGGGGTCGCCACCGTCCTCGTCGAGACGGGCATGGTGGCGGTCACCGAGCCGGTCACCACCGTGCGCCTGGACACCCCGGCGGGCCTGGTCACGGCCGACGTGCGCGTCGAGGGCGGCGCGGCGAAGGCCGTCACCTTCACCAATGTGCCCGCCTTCGGCGTCGGCCTGGACCGCAAGGCCGAGGTGCCGGGGTACGGGACGGTGACCTACGACCTCGCCTTCGGCGGCAACTTCTACGCGTTCGTCGAACTCGAAGCCCTGGGGCTGCCCTTCGACCGGAGCCGCAAGGACGACCTGCTGGCCGCCGGGCTGGCCGTCATGGACGCGGTCAACGCCTCGCCGGACCGGCCCGTCCACCCCGAGCGTCCTGAGATCAACGGCCTCAAGCACGTCTACCTCGCGGCACCCGGCTCCGACGCCCGGCGCTCGCGGCACGCCATGGCCATCCACCCGGGCTGGTTCGACCGCTCGCCGTGCGGGACGGGGACCTCCGCGCGGATGGCGCAGCTGCACGCCCGCGGCGAGCTGCCGCTGGGGCGCGACTTCGTCAACGAGTCCTTCATCGGCACCGAGTTCACCGGGCGCCTGGTGGGCGAGACGGAGGTCGGCGGGCTGCCGGCGGTCGTCCCCACGATCACCGGGCGGGCCTGGATCACCGGCACCGCGCAGTACTTCCTCGACCCGGACGACCCCTTCCCCGGAGGTTTCCTGCTGTGACCGCCGCAGCCACGTCCCTCGTCTCCCTCGTCTCGCGCAATCCGGCCGCCCCCTCCGACGTCGTCGTCCGCCTCTCCGTTCCCGGGGCGGCGTCGGTGGCCGCCGCCGTCGGGCGGGCCCGTGCCGCCCAGCCGGAGTGGGCGGCCGGCGGCGCGGCCGCCCGCTCCTCGGCGCTGTCCGCCGTCGCGGCGGCGATCGAGTCCGCCGCCGGCGAACTGGCCGCCCTGGCCGTACGGGAGGTGGGCAAGCCGCTCACCGAGGCACGGGCCGAGGTGGCCCGTACCGCCGCGATCTGGCGCTACTACGCCCAGGCCCCCTACGAGCCCACCGGCGCCGTCCACGAACCGGCCGCCGGCCCCGGGCTGCTGCTGACCCGGCGCCGCCCGCACGGCGTCGCGGGCCTGATCACCCCGTGGAACTTCCCCTTCGCCATCCCCAGCTGGAAGGCCGCACCGGCGCTGGCGGCGGGCAACGCGGTCGTCCTCAAACCCGCGCCCGAGGCCACCGCGTGCGCCCTGCGCCTCGCCGAGATCGTGCGGGGGGCCGTTCCGGAGGCGCTGTTCACCGTCGCTCCCGGCGGGGCCGACGAGGGCGGTGCCGTCGTGGGGGCCGCCGACGTCGTCTCCTTCACCGGCTCCACGGCCGCCGGCCGCGCGGTGGTGCGCGCCGCCACCGCCCGGGGCGTTCCGGTGCAGGCCGAGATGGGCGGGCTCAACGCGGCGATCGTCCTGCCCGACGCCGACATCGGCCGGGCCGCCTCGCACCTCGCCGCCGCGATCGCCGGGTACGCGGGGCAGAAGTGCACCGCCACCAGCCGGGTCGTCGCCGTCGGCGCGGCCCTCGGCCCGCTGCGCGAGGCCCTGGCCGAGGAGTTGCGCACGCTCCGGGTCGGCGATCCGGCGGACCCCGCCACGGTGTGCGGCCCGGTGATCTCGGACGGGGCCCGCGACCGGGTGCTGCGGGCGGGGAGCGGCCTTCCGGTGGCGGCCACCGGCGCCGTACCCGGGGGCCCCGGCTGGTACGCGGCCCCGACGCTGGTCGAGAAGGCGCCGGAGGACCATCCGCTGCTGCGCGAGGAGGTGTTCGGCCCCCTGGCGGTCCTGCTGCCCGCCGACGACCTGGAGCACGCCGTACGGATCGCCAACTCGGTGCCGTACGGGCTGGTCACCTCGGTGCACACCGCCGACTTCCCCGCGGTGCTGCACGGTCTCGACCACCTCGACGCCGGAATGATCCGCGTCAACGCCCCGTCCACCGGCGTGGACTTCCATCTGCCCTTCGGCGGAGCCAAGGACTCCGCCCACGGCCCGCGCGAACAGGGCCGCGCGGCGCTGGAGTTCTACACGTCGAGCCGGACCTATACCCTGACACCCTGAACGCAATGTGAAATTGTACACTGGTGAACCAACCGGGCTCTGGCACAAAGGGGACACCATGGGGCACCTCACGCAGCGCAACCTCGTCATCGCCGGTGAGCGGCTGCGCGACCAGGTCGCCCACGCCCTGCGCGCCGCCCTGATCTCGGGCGAACTGCGCCCGGGCGAGGTCTACTCCGCCCCCGTCCTCGCCGAGGACTTCGGCATCTCCGCGACCCCCGTACGCGAGGCGATGCTCGACCTGGCCCGCGAGGGCCTGGTCGAGCCGGTCCGCAACAAGGGCTTCCGGGTCACCGAGGTCAACGAGCGGGACCTCGACCAGTACACCGAGATCCGGATGCTGATCGAGGTCCCCATGACCGGCCGCATCACCCGCACCGCCTCCCCCACGGACCTCGAGGCCCTCCGCCCGGTGGCCGAGGAGATCGTCCGCGCGGCGCGCGACCACGACCTCATCGGCTACCTGGAGGCGGACCGCCGGTTCCACCTCACCCTGCTGGCCCTCTCGGGCAACGACCGCCTCGTCGAAACGGTCAGCGACCTCCGCAAGCGCTCCCGCCTGTACGGCCTGACGGCCCTGGACGAACGCGGCGAACTGATCCCCTCCGCCGAGGAGCACCTCGAACTCCTCGACCTGATGCTGGCAGGCGACGCCGAAGCCGCCGAGAAATGCATGACCCGCCACCTGGGCCACGTCCGCTCCCTCTGGGCGACGAACGAGCGCCCGGTGGTGCCCCAGAGCCGGTCGCGCTTGAAGATGAAGTAGGGACTGACGCGGACCACGGCCATCAGGCCGAGGCGAGCGGTGCTCGGCAAGCGAGGATGCCGCGGAGGCAGGGCCCGGACCGTGGGTCGCGGTCCGGGCCCTGCCCATGCGGTGCCGCCCTGTGGCGGCGGTGTGTCAGCTCTGTGCGGTGTCGTCGCCCGCCTGCGCGGCGGCCTCAGCCGCGCGTGCCTTCTCCCGCATCTTGCGTACCAGCTCGGCCTTCCGGTCGGCGGCACCCTGGCGGTCGAGGTTGCGGTGCGGACCGTTGTTCTGCCGTTCGGCGCGGGACAGCTTCTTGCGCTGACCGCCGCCCTGGCCCACGGGGTTGTTGATGTTCTTGCTGTCGGGCACGGGTTCTCCCGGTGGTGATGTGAAGTGGTCTACGGATTCATCGGTGGGGGACGGGCGCGGCGACGTCGAGGGACGTCAGCAGGGGCCCGTCACGCTCTCACTCGTAAATCGGCGTCTGGAAGAACATGACAAAGACGTTACCCGGTTCCGCCGGCCTCGCGCGCCAGGGTTTTCGCCGCCCCGGCGTCGACCCGGCTTCCGGCGAGCGCCCGGGGTCAGCTCGGTGCGAACAGGATCGCCGCCCATGAGGAGATCTTCTTGAAGTCGTCCCCCTCGGGGCGCCGACCTGCGGAGATCGCCTGGAGAGGCGCTCTGACCCGCAGCGATGGGTGTTTCTGGCTCTTTCGCCGGGCTGCCGGCTTGCGTGCTCGATTCTCCCCAGCGGGCATCAGTCCAGCCAGGGTGCCGCAGCAGCCAAGGTGGCGGGGTCGCCGCGGCCGAGGGGGTCGAACGCCCTGCGGCGTACCGCCAGGGCGCCGTACTCCGTGCTGGATGTCTCCAGGGGACGCAAGGTCCACGTGATGGTGTGCAGCGGGGCCACGGCCTCGCGGAGGCGCTGCGCGGCTCCCGGCGCGCGGAGGGCGGCGGCGTCGAGGACGAGGACGCGGTCGAGCCCTCGGGCGGCGGCTTCCGTCACGACATGGCGGAGGGCCGCTTCCCGGTCGTAGCCGACGCCCGTACCGGTCGTCGTGGGCACGCTTCCCGCTCCCGCGTCGGCGGGTGCGAGGAACCCCTCTGTACCTGCCGGTGCGGGTGTGAGCCATTCCGCGAGCCAGTCGATGTCGAGGGCTTCCAGGGTTCGTTGTGCGCCCGCCCGGGCTTCCGTCGATCCGTCACCGAGCAGGCAGGTGACGGCGTCGAAGTGGGCGAGGGGGCTGGCGAGCTGCCGTCGGGCGTGGCCGAGCACGTCCTGCGCCTGTTCCTCGCCGACCAGGCCGCGGAGGTGCTCCACCAAGCCGTCGTCGGGAAGGCCGAGATCGTCATGGCCGATGAGGTAGTTCCGTACGCGTTCGAGCAGGCCGACAGGGAAGGAAGGGCCCTGTGGCCTGGTGAAGCGGTGCAGCCAGCGGACGCCGGGGTGGCACAGCACGCGGCCGCCGCCGCGTCTGACCTTCTCGTGGAGATAGCCTTCCTCGCCGCCGTGGGCGCGGAAGCGCGGGTTGATGCCCGGCCAGGCCTCGGTGCGGCAGGCGAACAGGCCGAGCCCCTGCATGGCCACCTCGAACGGCTTCCCCCGCGGGTCGGCGCCTCGCGGGTCGGACCGCCACACGCCGTACATCGCCTCGCCCCATTCGGGGGCCAGATGGGTGGAGGGCGGCTCACGGCCGTCGTCCAGCACGTCCGCGATCAGGGGACCTTGGAGCAGGTCCCGGCTGTGCGGGCGCTGCTCGAAGTGGTCGAGCACGGCGCGGACCGCTCCGGGGGCGAGCAGGACGTGCGAGTCCAGGCACAGCGTGACGGGGGAGCGCGACGCCCGGAAGACGAGGTCACGGACCGCGGTGCTCGCGTACTGGCCGAAGGGCAGATAGCGGTAGCCCGGGATGCGGTCCGCGAGGGCGCGCAGCGACGGCGCGGCCGGACCGGAGGGGTTGTTGTCCACGACGACGAATTCCGCGTCGGACAATTCGGCGGCGTGGGTGAGCCTGAGCGCCTGGAGCGTGAAGTACACGCCGTCGTAGTCGTCGTAGGTCGCCATACCGACCGTGAGCCGGCTCATCGCGCGCTCCCTTCGTCGTCGGTGGACTGCCCGGGGCCGGGGGTCTCCTCGAACACGCGAAGGCGCAGCGTCCGTTGGTGTTCGGGGAAGGGGCGGGGGTCGGCCGGATGCGTGCCCTTCATATAGTGCTGCTGCCAGCCGTCCGTCGCGGACGGGTCGCCCGAGATGATGGCCTGGGCGTAGTCCAAGCGGCTCTGACTCCAGGTCCGGTGGTCGTCGGCGTCCGGCATGAGGTCGAGCGGGGCGCACCGGGGGTGAAGGTGTTCCAGGTCCCCGCGCCGCTGGGGGACCAGCATGAGGACGGGCTCGCCCGCCGCGAAGGTGATGTCGGCGCCCACCCTCGTGACCTTCCAGTTCATGGTGAACGTGGCCACGGACCAGTCTGCCTCCACGAGCCCTTCCAGCGCGTGCGCGCCGTCCTTGGGGAGGTTGGCGGGGCCACGCACGAGCAGGTTCCAGCCGGGCGGCGTTCGGATCAGGTAGGGGATGTGGAAGGTGAGGATGCCGTAGCCGAAGTGGCTCAGGGCCTGTCCCTCGGTTCCGTCGTCCTCGTAGCGGATACTCAGGTCCGCCAGTGCGTCCCCGCCGTTCCAGCGCGCGGTGAACGTACGGTCGTTGAGGATCCACCAGCCGTTCTGGTTGGCGATGCGCAGGGGAAGGCACCGGTAGATGTAGCGGAGGGTGTCGCGTTCCATCCAGGCCCGCCGCGCGGGTGCGGGCACGAGGGCCATGTCCGGGGTGTCGGACAGGCGGTAGGCCGTCACGGCGGGTTCGGGGTCATGGTGCGCTGCGGCGCTCAACCGGTCATCTCCAGTAGGCGGACGTCCTGGCGGACGTGGCGGGTGCGCCGGTGTGCCGGACGTACGGTGCGCCGGCACACCGGCGGCGTTCAGACGAGGCTCCCCGTGCCGTTGGCGAAGGCGGGGGATCCCGCGGCGAAGGTGACGTGCGTGGGGCTGGGTGTGACGCCCGCGGGGACACGGACTCCGGTGTAGAGGACGATCCGCTGGCCGGGGTCGAGGTTCATCGGGACCGGGATGGTCGAGGTGGTCCCGTCCGGTGAGAGGGTGCCTCCGTGATCGGTCTCCGCGTCGGTGGGCTCGTGCCACATACCCACGAACTCGTTGATGAGCTGTGTCCCCGCCGGAGCGGTGATCGTCACGGTCTGTGTGTCGATCCGGGTGCCGGTGTTCTGCAGCAGGACCGATACGGTCACGACCTCCGGATCGGCGGTGTTCGCCTTGGGAGCCCGCCCTGTGATGGTGGCGGTGAGCGGCGGCGGAGGCGGTGTCGTGGTCGTGGTGGTCGTCGTGGTCGTGGTCGTGGTCGTCGTGGTGGTGGGCTTGGGCGTCGTGGTCACCGGACGCCGCGTCGTCGTGGTGGGCGGGGGCGCCGGCGGCTTGGGGATGGGAAGCCTCGGGAGCGGAATATGCCAGCCCGGCCCGAACCTGCTTTGCGGCTCGACCGGCCGGCCCTCCGGTCCCTCGACCGCCTGACCCTCCGCCCCATCATCGTCCGGCGGCTGGGTACCGCTGTTCGCTTCCTCGGTCATTGAAGGGTTCTCCCTTTCTTCTCAGGGATGAGCACCGGTCACGGCACCGCGATCCAGGCGGTGCCGTCCTGCGTGATCCGGTCGTGCACGGCGATCTGCCGCGGGGAGTGCCAGGCGACGACGCCTTCGGCGAACCGGCGTCGAGGCGGCAGAAGTTTGCACAGCGAGGCCCCGGCCATGATCAAGGTCGTCGCGGCCACCACGGTGGCCAGGGCCTGGAAGCCGGAGCCCGGTCTCCTGGCCGAGAGGGCCAAGGTCCCGCCGGCACCCAGCGTGCCGAGTGGCGGCAGGGCTCCGTATGTCATGTGGCGCACCAGCGTTCCTCGCGGCGGCGCGCCATGTCCCACAACGACCTTACGTAGACCGCGTGCTGGAACATGTCGTAAGCCAGCTCGACGGCGAGCGTCCCCGCCAGCAGCTGTGACTTCCAGCCGGCGCCACGGGCGGTTACGGCCTTCTCGGCGACGAAGACCGCACCGACGGCCATCCAGAAGGGGCGGAACTCCGGTCTCCCCCGTGCCAGCATCCAGCCGGTGAAGACGAGGTAGAGGGCGAGGAAGAGGACGGACAGGCCCATGAACCCCTGGCGGACGATGTAGGGGGCGGTCACCCGGGTCCAGCCGTAGTCGCGCAGGTTCTCCAGGGCGCCGCGCTGCCAGCGCAGCCGCTGGTGCCAGAGCTTGGGCAGGCTGGTCATCACCTCGGTGACCACGGCGCAGCCCGGTGGGGAGACCGTGCGGTAGCCCAGCGTCCGTACGGCTTTGGTGATCTCGTCGTCCTCGGTGAGGGAGGCCAGGGAGTAATACGAGGACCCGCCCCCGATGCGGCCCTCGCGGCGGGCGTCCTTGACCTCGCGCAGGGTGCGGGCGCGGAAGAGGGTCGCGGTGCCGGTGAGGACGTCGGCGCGGTAGCCGCGGCGGGCTATCTCGCGGGCGTACCGGTGGAATTCGATGCGCTGGAGCGCTCCGAGCAGGCCACCACCGGGCTCGCCGTAGAAGATGCCTCCGACGGCCCCGACGGTGTGGTCCATGGCCGCGACGGCGCTGGCGACGAAGGACGGGTCGAGAACGGTGTCGGCGTCCTGGACGAGGACGAAGTCCGCCGCCGCGAGTTCACGCAGGAAGCGGTCCAAGGCCTGGTTCAGGGCGCCGGCCTTCTTGTGCCGGTTGTCCACGGACTCGGTGACGGTCGCGCCGTTGGCCCGTGCGACGGCCACGGTGTCGTCGGTGCAGTTGTCGGCCACGACGACGACGCGGTGCGGCGGGCGTTCCTGGCGGTGGAGGGCCGCGATGGCCGCGGCGATGCGCTGGGCCTCGTTGTGGGCGGGGATCAGCGCCACGATACGGGGTGCTGTGGGGTCCGTGTCGTCCGGCGGTTCGGGTGCGGTGACCGGGGGTGCTTCGCGGGAGAAGCGCGGCCTTCTCATGAGGGTGGACTCCTGGAACGAGTAGGTGCGGCGACGCGTTCGTCGTGGCGTGGCCGTGCCTTCGTCGTGTCGTCGTGCTGGTGTCGTGGCCGGGAGGGCCGGGGTGCGGCGCCGGGACACCGCACCCTTGTCGTCCGGGTGGGGCCGGATCAGCCGGTGGACTCGACGACGAGCCGGCCGAGGGCGGTGACGAAGACGGGTTCGCCCAGCTGGATGCCGACCTGGAGCGTGGCGGGGGCCGGGGCCGAAGCCTCGACCACCAGCGCCGGGTAGAGCGACACCCAGGCGTCCTTGCCGGGGCCGCTCGGCTCCAGGGCCAGGTCGACGGCTGGGCAGGTGAGGGTGCGGCGGTCGGCAGACAGCACACCACGGGCGATGTTCTCGTGGCTCTCGTCCGCCCAATGAGTGAAGGCCACATGGTCCTCGGTGAAATACGTCCCCTCCGGCGCGGTGAAGACGGCCTTGACCGTGCCGATCACGCGCTGGCCTGTGTTGCGGACGACGAACGGCGGGTAGATCCAGCGGTCCTGCCCGGCGGTCGCCGTGAGCTCTTGCGTCTTGACGGCGGCGCGCAGGCCGGGGTCGATGGTGCGGGGCACGGTATAGCGGTAGTAGACGCTGCCGACCTGGAAGGCATCCTCGGGGTTGGCCGGATCCCAGGTCAGCTCGCTGACCGAGCCGTCGGGGTTCTGTGCCTGGGGCCAGACCAGGAAGCGGTAGTACCCGGGCTTGTCACCGAGCGCGCGGAGGTCGAGCGCGGGCAGGGTCACCTTGTTTCCCGTACCGCTGTCCCGGTGGCCCTCGGCCTTCAGCGGCTGCGGGGTCGGGGTGTAGTGGGACGGTGTGCCGTCCTCGTGGACGAGCTGGAAGTACACGTGGTCGCTGTTGCTGCCCGCCACGCCCGCCTCACCCTGGCGAAGGTTCACCAGGTCGATGATGAACTTGTCCGCGGGAACGCGGCCGTTGTCCGACACATGGCCGAAGCCGGCCTGGCTGTTGGGCGTACCGCCCCAGGCGTTGTCGAAGGGCAGGCGGGTGAACGGCCGCCCCACCTTCTCCGGGTCGTTCGTCTGCCAGGCGCCGGCGAGCACCTCGATCTCCGGATTCGCCGTGCGGACGTCTCCGTTGTCGAGGGTGACGTCGACGCGGATCCGGTAGCGGCGGCCATAGGCCGGGCGCGGGTCGGCGTCGACATTGAGGTCGCCGCGGAGGGTGAAGGTGATGAGGTCGGAGTCGTCGAGGAAGGTGAGGTCGACCACCTCGAATTCCTGGTCGATGCCGCCACGGCCGCGCTTGACCTCGACGGCGTTCACATCGGCCTGGTCATTGCCGGTGTAGGAGTACCGGATCTCCCTGATCTTCACTCCCATCGGAACGCGAATCCGGCCGTCGTACCGGAACTCGCTGTCCCAGACGGCGAAGCGGTTCGCGTACCCGAGAGTCCGGATACCCGTCCACTCAGGGCTCGGCGGCGTGGCGTCGGGGGTCGCGGCGGGCGTGGTCATGCGGATTCCTCTCCTCTGGGCTGAGGACGTCGGATGCGCCGATGTTCTTCCGCCGGGCTTTCGTCAATGCCCGCAGGTGTCTTCGACGTGCCTTCGAGGTGTTTTCGGGCAGGCGGGCGCGGACCCGGATTTCTCGCCGTGATTCCGCTGGAGCGTCAGGCTTTGGCTACGGGTTCGCTTCGGTGAGCTCGATTTTGAGGAGGTGAGTGGCAAGTCAATACGTCTCCCAGGGGGTACGTCAACGGCGCAGAAATCGATATCGGCCAGCCTGCGGGGGTGACCGGCCGCAGCGGCTGTCGGATCCCGGCGGAGAGCGCGGTCTGGAGTGCTGGGTCTTCACCTGCCTTTCATGTCGCAGAAGTAACTGCATCCACCATGGGTGTCACGGTCAACGGTGAACATGTGACGCCTGGGGAGGTGGAGAGGAGGGAAACGCCTTTTGGCTCGGCCGCCCAGGGAAGTGTTCACCGGTCCCGGGGGGCCGGCCGGTTCCTCTCGGCCGTTGGGGCGGCTTGCGGCTGGCGCGTTTGTTTCGCGTCGTTTGTTGGTCATCGGCTGGAAAGGCGTTCTTGACGGTGGCAGGTGGGTGGCCGACTCGACGAAACTCATGGCCAAGGCAACGCTCCACGCAACCAGCCTGCTGGCGGCTTCCGTTGAACGCCTGTCGGATGGCCGAGAACCGTGCTCGGTTCAATGCGTTCCGCAGGGTTGGCACGGCTGTCGCGTTCCGGATTTCGCCGTGAGGGACGTCACACCGGGAAGCGCCGTCCTGGGCGGTTCGTCCGGGTGTCGCTGCCCGCCTGTGAAGGGCACGGGTTTTGACGGCATGTGCGGAGCGGTGACCCACCGCTCAGAGGTCGGCCCGGAAATTCCGGCATTCGCTCCGCATGCTGCATTCGTCCATCAATTGTTGATCCGAGTTTATAGGGCGGGCGCGGGACGGGGCCGGAACTCGGCAGGCTTGGGGATATCCTTGCCCACGTACCTGCGGCGACGGTGGACCATTCCCATCTCGGGAATTGATCTCGCTCTCGGAGAAGTGTGTGCAGCCGGGAATGCGTGCGTACTGCGTCGGCGATACCAGGATGGTGTCCGGGTCCCGGTTTCCCCGGTCTGGATGGATGGCCGCCTTGCGCTGAGGAGGCTGCGGAGAGCAGGGGCAGGCCGCACCGGTGATCAGGTCGTGGCGGCTGTTGGACATGGGCGGACGTCCTCCGAAACGGGAAGGCTCGTCCGCACACCCTTTACGCGACCGCCGGTGTGGCGAGGAGGGAGTGGTCGGGCGGCAGCAGTGGCTTCGCGGCTCCTGCGGGTACGGCGGTGGAAGATGAGGACCGGTTGCACGACCAGGGCGGACAGGGCCTTGGGGTCGGCGTCGCGGAACTGGGGCCACCCGGTGGCCAGGACGGTTGGCTCCGCGTCCTTGACGGCACATGCTGTGCCACCCGTTCTCGTCGACGCGTCGCAGCGCGCGTGTCATGCCGCGTTGCGCGGTCGCCACCGGAGCCTTCGCCGCGGCTGCCGCTCGGTGTCGCTGTCGCGTGCCGGGCGCCGCCGCTCGACGAGAGGGAGGCCCTGAACCCGGTCTACCCGCTGCCGTGCATTCTCCCCGGATTCTCCCCAGGCGGCCTCCGGAGGCGTGATCCGTGGTTCGCTTCTGCTGAGTAGATCAAGGGTGTGGTGTGAGTACCTACAGCCAGTCGCGCTTCTTGAAGATGAAGTAGAGGCTTGTGCACACCACCGCCATCAGCAGGATCGCGAAGGGGTAGCCGAACGCCCAGTGCAGCTCGGGCATCGCCTCGAAGTTCATGCCGTAGATCGTGCCGACCAGCGTCGGTGCGAACAGGATCGCCGCCCATGAGGAGATCTTCTTGCAGTCGTCGCCCTTGGGGCGCTGACCAGCGGAAATCGCCTGGTGGGCGGCTCTGGCCTGCGGCGATGAGGGTTCCCGGAGCTTTCGGTGTGCTGCCTGTTTGTGTGGGCGATCCTCCCCAGACGCTCCCCAGCGGGGATTCGTTCTCCCCAGATTCTCCCCAGCGGGGCTGATGGATCACGTAGAAGGAGGGCTGGCCTTGGAGCCTTGGTCGTGGCTGGGGTGTCATTCACTGTACTGGGGAGTCACAGGGGGAGAGGGCGCTAGGGTGTGTATCGAAAGTGGATCTTGAGGTGGGATGATCTCGCCTTGTGGCACGCGGAGATCTGACGGATGCGCAGTGGGCCAGGCCGGAGCCCTTGTTGCTGACAGGCAGGAAGCCGGGACGCCCACCACTATGGGCCAGGCGACAGCTGGTCGACGGCATACGGCGGCGGACGCGGACCGGGGCGCCATGGCGGGATATCCCGGAACGGTACGGGCCCTGGGGCCGGGCGTACGACCTGTTCCGCCGCTGGCAGCGGAACGGCACCTGGCATCGGATCTTCACTGAATCCAGGCCCAGGCTGACGCGGAAGAGTTGATCACCTGGGACATCAACGTCGACTCCACTGTGTGCCGGGCCCACCAGCACGCCGCCGGTGCGAGGAAAAGGGGGAACTACAGAAGGAGCCGCCCGGCGGCGTCAGCGTCGAGCCGGACGACCACGGACTCGGGCGCTCGCGCGGCGGTCTGACCACCGAGCTGCACCTGGCCGTCGAACAGGGCCAGAAGCCCATGTCCATCGTGATCACGGCCGAGCAGCGGGGCGATTCACCGCAGTTCGAGCCGGTCCTGAACAAGGTCCGTGTCCCTCGTCTTGGGACAGGCAGGCCGCGCACCCGTCCCGATCGGGTGCGGGCCGACAAGGCGTACGCCTCCCGCAAGAACCGTGCCTACCCGCGCAGTCGCGGGATCCGCTGCACCATTCCGGACAGGGCCGACCAAGTCCGCAACCGCAAGAAGCTCGGCGCTCGCGGCGGCCGTCCGCCGAAGTTCGGCAAGGTCGACTACCGGGAACGTCATGCGGTGGAGTGTGGCAATTAACCGCCTCAAACGCCACCGGGTAGTGGCCACGCGCTACGAGAAACTCGCCGTCCGCTACGAAGCAACCGTCCTGGTCGCGGCCATCAATGAGTGGCTGTGACCAGCACTTTCGCCAGGTCGCGGGAGGGGCCGTCAGCGGTGGCCCAGCACGTTGACCACCCGTCCGCTGGGGTCGCGAACGAAGAACCGACGCACGCCCCACTCCTCGTCCTGCAAGGGGTGAATGATCTCCGCACCGCTCTCCCGCATGACCGTATAAGCCGCATCCACGTCGTCCACCTCGACGCTCATGTCGGGGGTGACGGGCGCGGTCTTGTCGCTGGTCATGACGCTGATCTGTGCTGCCGGGCTGGACGGGGAGGCAAGCGTCATGATCCAGCCGTGGTTCATGACCTCCTCGAAGCCCAGCAGGCCGTAGAACTCCCGGCTCTCCTGCGCGGCCTCCGACCGGATGTTGGGTACGACACGGCGAACGGCCATCGATGACTCCAAACGAGAACGAACCTGTCTCTGTGTCTCCCCAGCAGTACTACGACACGCCCGCCGCCGCACGCACTTTCGATACACCCCCTAGTCCTCGCTCCGCTCGTCCGGGTCGGGCGCCCAACGGCCTGGTGTTCGACATGAAGATTCGCCTGCTTCGGCAGCACGCATAGCTGCGAGGTGGTGCTGTACCTGGCGGTGAACCCGAGCGAGGTCGAAATCGTCCCGCGATTCACGCACGACGTTAGGCATTGGTTATCACGGCATGAGGCCGCTGACGGTACGGCTGCGCTCGGAGGACGGTCTGGAGCGCTCCGAAAGCCTGTTCCCGCTCAACTGCTCGGTCGTGTAATGGGAGAGTGGCTGCCTCAGTCGGTGGATCCGGGGGACTGGGCTGAAGGTCTGGATGAGCGGGATTGAACCCACGACCTCTTCGTCCCGAATGAGGTTCGGGTCGAGCCGGGGCCAGGTAATTCGGTATTTTACCTGCTCAGGGCGTTGGCGTCGGGTGGTCTCGGATGGTTTGGAAGGGGTTTGGGAGTGGGTTGACTCCCAGATGGCTCCCGAGAGCTGGCGTAGTAGCTGGGGCAGGCTAGGTCGGCCCGTCCCGCCAGGTGGCCCAAAGCGCTGGAGCGGCCCTTTTCCGCTTTCCGCGTCCAGCGGCAGGATGGGGCTCAGTGAGGACAGGCGCATGGGGAGCAAGAGCCGCGCCCGGCTCAGGGCGCGGGCCAGATCTCACCTCCGCTGTTCGTCTGCCTCGTACAACCTCCAAGCCGGCCATCGAATGGCTTCGACTTCTCCGTCGTCGCTGCCCAGCAAGTTCCGTCGATGCAGCATGAGCCGGAGGTGGCGGGCTGCGTCGGAGCCCTCTTCGATTCCCCTGTCGAGTAGTACAGCTCTGGGTGCGGTGGCGCCGATGCCTCCCACCAGAGTGTCCGCCGGATGCCCGTTAACTGTCTCGCCCAGCGTGACAGTGGCTTCCTTCGTGCGGGAGAGGGTCTGATACAGGCGTTTGAGCAGCACGTCCTCGTCTCCGCCACCCGGGGGTACGCCGTTCCGCTCTGCAGCCTCCAGCAGCGCGGCGCCCACGCCTCCTCGCTGTCGCCAGAGTTCCTTGTCCCCCACCACGATGAGGTGACTGCGTGCCCGGGTGATGGCGACGTTCCACAGGTTCAGCTGTCCGCTGACCCACTCGATTGCGCCCGTATGCATGCCTTCTCCGACGACGAGGGAGAACACCATGACATCGCGTTCGCCCCCCTGGAAGGTGTGCACCGTACCGATGCGCAGACGCTCCTCGTCGTACGGTCGTAGCCGCTTGCGCAGCGTTTCAGCCTGCGCTGTGAAGGGAGTGACAACGCCGACGGTGGCCTCGGGCGGCAACTGGTCCAACAGGTACGTGACGCTGGCGAGCACTTTGTGGGTCTCGTCATCGTTGACCCAAGAGCCACCGAACGGAGGGCGGGCAGCCCGCCCGGTCACGTCCGTCCAGATGACGGCGGGGCGGCGAGCCAGAGCGGGACGGCCACGGGTGTCGGTGAGAACGGTCAGCCCACCGTCGTAGAAGAATTCGTTGGAGATCCCGGCGATGTGCGGATGACAGCGGAAGTGCTCGTCGAGAAGCAGCGTGCCGCCCACGGACTGCTCGGCCGCGTGGAAGGCGGAGTGGCGCCGGTAGGCGAGGTGGTGCTTCTCCAGCCAGTCGGACCGCAGTCCGTTCCCGCGCCGGATGAGAGCCTCGCGGTGCGGGCTGGTCTGCGTGATGTGCGTGAGCTGCATGGGATCGCCGATGACAAGGGCGCGCCGCGCGCGGAACAGCAACGGCAGGACGTGGGGGATGGCGCACTGGCTGGCCTCGTCGATGACGACGAGATCGAACAGGGCTGGGTCCGGAGGGAAACGCCGGGCGGAGAGGCTGGTGACTGCCCACCCAGCCACTACGGGCGCGTCCGTCGATGTTCCCGAGCGGCCGAGAACCCTTCCCAACTGCGGCCAGTCACCGCGTTTGCCGTCCCGAGCCGTCAACAGGTCCAGAATGCGGCGGCGTCCGGCCCAGGCGGAGGCTTGGACCGTGGTGGCGAGGAGCGTGCGTGAAGCGTCCTGAACGGTGCTCTCCGCATCGCGGAGGGTACGCGTGAGCGCTGTGTCGTCTACGGTGGCCGCGTGTTCGCGCCCGTCACGCCACTCCGCCTCGGCCGCGGCGAAGCCGGCGAGCGCGAGGCACCCAGGGGCGGGATCACCGGCGTGCCCCTCCAGACCGGCCTTGCGCAGGAAACGGGTTCGGCGCCACGATCCTAGGAAACGCGCGTGGGCGAGACGACGTGCCTTGTCCTCCAGCTCCTTCGGTCGGGGCAGGCCACCGAGCAGGTTCTGGAGTTCGGTGACGGTGATCCCGAGCTTTTCCGCGTGACGGGCGCGGGCTTCGCCTGCTTGGCGAAGCCGCAGCTCGGTCTCCGCGATGTGGGCCAGAAGCTGCCGTACTTCTGCCAGACGGTCGGTGGCCAGTGTGGTTGCCATGGATGCCGTGGCCGCGGTGGTGGACGGCTCCGGGCCGGTACGCAGCGCGTGCAGCGCGGCGGCCTCGTACTCCGCGTTGCTCTTGCCGTTCTTCCGCGCCGAGCCGGTACGCACGACGCTGCCGGGCACCAGCTTGTCGCAGCGGCGCCAGACCTCGTCCACGGCATCGTTGTTGGTGGACGCGACCAGTACGGTCTGACCTGCCGCGATCGCCGTGGCCACGAGATTGGCGACCAACTGGCTCTTGCCGGTGCCGGGCGGGCCCGTGGCCACTGTGAGGCGGCGGGTCATGGCGGACCGGAGAACCGCCGTCTGGGCCTCGTTGCAGGGCAGCGGCGTTACGAGGCGTACCGGTTCGGGGTCCGCGTGGGCGAGGGATCGGGCGCGCTGCGCGGTGTCGGGCGCGAGGACCCCGAGGGCGGTCTTCCCGATCTGGTCCGTCTTTCTGGCGATGTCGGCGAAGTCGTTGAGAAGCCCCTTCGTGAAACCTGTCTGGGGGCGTGCCGCGAACAGGACGGCGGTGTTGCGGGCCCCGTGGCCGGGCGTGCGGACATCGATGCGGTCGGCGAGCTGGTCGGGACGGAGCTCCTGCACGCACGGCAGCTCGAACTCCTGCGTGAGGAGGTTGCGCACCTCCACCGCCATACGGTCGTGCTGTCCTCGATGCCAGGACGGCTGAAACGTATCGACGAGCTGGTTGGCTTCCTCCTCGCCCAGCCAGTCGTGCGCCAGCTGAGGATGCGGCTGGACGGGGCCGTACGGCTTCAGCCGCACCTCGCCCTCGTCCTGGACGATCTCGACCCGGCGTACCAGCAGGGGCGCGAACTTCGGCTGCCGCCAGGGGCGCCCGGCGCGAGGCCCGGTGAGGACCACTGCCGGGTAGCCCGCCCAGAGCTCGGCGTCCTCCTCGGCCGCTGAGTCCACCAGCGGGGCCGCTTCCTTGGGGAGCGCGACGCAGCCGTCGTCATCGACGTCGCCGGAGATGAACCTCTCCGCGCCCCCCAGGCACACGTATGACGTGTCCTGATGGCTCACCTCCATCAGAGGTGTCTCGGCGCTCTCGGCCAGGACGCACTCGCGGTAGTAGTCCAGCAGGTTGGCCCACGCGGGCTGTGCGTGAGCGGATTTCGCGGCATGTGGTTGTGCCGCTTCTCCGGCGGCAGCCCGGGGCCGAGAGCTCAGAGGGTCAAGGATGGGGGCCCGGCCGAAGGGGCTGTCCGCGATGACGATGCGGTCGTCGACGCCGAGCGCGGAGTGCACCGGCACCTGGCGTCCGCCGTCCTGGGCACGCATGCGCCGGTTGACGTAGTGGAACAGGTCGCTGACCGATACCGCTTGGCCGCCGTCCTTGCTGACCTTCCCCGTGCGCAGCGCCTCGATGACCTCGCCGGTGAACGCCGACGGCTTTACGTCATCGCCGCCGCCCGCGTCCGCATACGAATCCTCCCCGGCCCGCGAGGACGACAGGACGTACACGCCCCTGCTGGTCAGCGGGGGCTGCTCGCCGGACTTGGACACAGAGTTTTCGGGCCCTCGGTCCGATGTGCGCAGGCCCACGGCGTACCCGCCGCTGCGGCAGCAGTCGATCATCACGATCTTCTGGGGGGCGACGCACTCTTCCAGCGCGTCGTTGAGGAACCCTGCGCTGACACCGGTCGAAGCCACCCGGTCGTAGTCGGTGTCCTTGGCGACGAAGTGGAACTCGCCGCCTTCGCGTACGGTGCGCACACCGTGCCCGGAGACGTACACGAGCGCAAGTTCGTCCTCGTCGCGCTCCTGAAGAAACTCGCCGATGGCCGCCCGCATGTCGTCGGCGGTGAGATCGGATTCGGTCTGGACGGAGACGAAGTTGCCGATGTTGCGGTGCTTCAGGACCTGGGTGAGTCCCCATACATCCGCCCGTACGGAAGCCAGTGGCGAGAAGCGGCCGTCGTCGTAGTGCTCGTTGCCGATCAGTAGAGCCCGGCGCTTGTGGAAGCGGGTCACGCCGCGCCGTCATCCGGTTCGGGACCGTCGCCGTCGGCGACCCGGTCCTGGAACTCGCGGACCATGCGCTCCTGTGCGGCGTCCGGCCGTCCGGTGATCTCGATGGAGTCGTCCCCGACGGTGACCACGACCTTGCGGTGCCGCTCCTTGGCACACCACCCCTTGATCAGGGTGATCAGGACCTGGGACGCCGGACGGGCGACGGCGGCGGTGGCGGAGGCCCAGAGAGCCACCTCGCCGACGCCGGTGCCCTTACGACCCGGTTCGCTGGGCCCGTCGGCGTCATGGAAGCCGACGACGAGGCCGTCCGTCCTCCGCAGAGTGTCGTGGAGATCCCGGGTGAGGCGCTCCTGCCGGAGTGTGTCGCCGCCTGTGGGCACGGTGAGTGTCCACTGTGGTCCCCCGTTGCGCATGTGCTGCTCCTCGCGTCGGTGTTCTGTTTGTCCTGTCCGACCAGCGACTTTGGCACGAGGCCGTTCCCTGGTGACAGCCCGGGGGCGACAGTAGGGGCAGCATCTGGCCACCTCCGCGATGTGCAGCAGCGTCTCAGCCGTCGACTGTCGTCTTCCCGGGCGATCGCAGGTATCGAGGAAGGAGAGAGGAATTGCCGCCACCTCGCCCGCAGATCGCATTGTGGAAGCAAGTTCGCGCGGTCTGCTGCAAGGCCCTGCAGGCATGGCGGTATCTGTGAGGGTGGAGCGACCAGACCTTCGCCTTACTCCATGGCGCGGTGGGGTCAGGGTCGAGGATCAGCTCGCACCAGGTGACGGCCGCGTTGACCCTCAGGCGGGCGTGACGGACTCTGAGGCCGGACGGCGCGCTCGCATGGCTGTGACCCTACCGAAGCCCTGGTTGTGCTGTTCGGCGACTCCGACGGCGATGTTCACCGAGCCAGAAAGGATCTTCTTCACGGCCTTGCCAGGGTCTGGATGGCGTATCGGCACGCCTCCTGCAGACGTCGTGTCACACCGGCGGGCTGCTTGCAGGGTGAGGTGAACTTCCCGGCTCAGCAACACGGTTGTCGCGGATGCGCTCCTGGGTACGCACTGCTGGTGGGGGAGGCGGGGCAGCTCGGTTCTGAGTGTTGAGGGCGAGGACCCCAGGGTGTGCCGAACACGCCGCCCCGCCCGCAAACTCAGTCACATCAGTGACCTGCGTACCGCATCAACCAGCGAAGTCGCCCGTACATCGTCGGAGCCGCTGATGATGTGGTTCATCACGTAGCCGAAGGCAATGCCGTGCTCGGGGTCGGCGAAGCCGAGGGAGCCGCCTCGGCCGGTGTGGCCGAAGGAGGTCGGTCCGGTCATCGGGTTGGTCTCGGTGGGCAGCATGGGCCGTCTGTACTTCACCCTGCCCAAGGGCGGGAAGACGCGCATCGTCGACATGCCTGGGGCAGCCGCCGCCTAACTGGCCGCCCACTTCCTCCAGCACCCGGTAGCCGGGGCGGAGCCGGAGCGGGAGAAACAGACGTTCCCACTCGTCCTGACGACTACGTACGGCCACGCGCTGCGGGCCAATAGCTTCAACGACGAGGTCTGGAAGCCCGCCCACGCGGCGGCCGGGGTCATCCCCATGGGGGAGAAGGGGAAGCGCTGGAAGGCATCACGAAGGGACGGATTCCACGTGCTCCGGCACACGTTCGCTTCAGTCACCTCGAAGCGGGCGAGTCCGCCGTCGCCCTGGCAGCTGGCTCGGCCACTCCAGCCCGACGATCACTCTGGATTACTACGCCCACTTCTTGCCGGAGACCGGCGGAAAGGGACGGGCGGCCATTGATTGCCTGCTCGATGCAGGCTCTAAGAGCGTCACGGCGGCGTGAGCTGAGGTTGTAGCACGGCGCGGTACCCGTTCCTCTCAACTCTCCAGCGCAAGAGGGTGTTGATCTCGTGTCGCGTGGTCAATGGGGGCTGAATTGGCTGAGAACCCCCTCTTCCGCAACCAAGCGTTGCCGCTCACCCTGGTCAGCAGGGACGAGGAGTAAGCGGTGCATGAGGGGGGCGAGCCGCTATGCCCGAACCGTTGTACGTTCCCGCACTTCCGGCGCGACCTCATGCTGCGGACGCCTATCGCCGGCTGCGTCCCGACACCCAGCGGGCTGTGGCACCCTTGTGGAGTCTCCCGCCCCGCCCCGGCCTGCTGCCTTCGGAGCTGGGGGCCATGTTCCGGGGTGACCTGAACAAAGTGACGAAAGCTCAGCGCTACCATCCAGCGTGGCTGGATGCCCCGTTCGCCGATGAAGGTCAGCTGTCGGTTCTTGGGCCCCTCTTGAGCGGCGTCGTCGCTGCGGCCCCGTTACGTCCTGTGACGGGGCCGGAGCGATCTCGGGCGCAGCAGACATGGGCACTGGACGCGGCCCAGCGCTCCGGTGACGGACTCGGCATCCGGGTTCGGATGGCAGAGGACTGGGGTGGTGACGCAGTCGAGAGTGTTCGCGACCTGGTGGCGCGTGCGGACCCTGCTGTACGGGTGGACCTGCTCCTTGACCTTGTTGCTGTGCTGGCCGACCGCCCCGATGCGAGCAAGGAGGCGTTGAGGGCGCTGGACGCGCTGGTACCTCTCGCCCCGTGGCGGACCGCCGCGGTGATCGGTGGTGGAATGCCACCGTTGACCGCTGAATTGGTAGACCAGGGATTGCGCGACGAGCCGCGCACGGACTGGACCCTGTGGTGCGAGACCGTCGAGAGCGGACGGCCCTACCTGTCCCTATTGACCTACGGCGACTATGGGATACAGCCCGCCTCCGACCTTGCTCGCGTTCCGCCATCGGGCAGGGGCGGCCCGCCATGGGGAGCGCTGCGCTACACCACCGACCGCTCCTTTGTCATTGTGAAGATGCTGGCGCGCGGCGAGGGGCATACGACCAACAATCGTTTCATGGCCCGGCAGTTACTCGACTCTCCCGGCTTCCGGATGCCGAGTACGAGCGCCGGAGAGGCTTGGATCCGTGACTGCGCACAAGGGAGCGGTGGAACCGGCAACTTCAGTACGTGGTTGTGGGTCGGCAATGCTCAGCACATGACGTATGTCGTCCAGAGCCTGCGAGGCATGGACGCGCCCTGATCGCGCCCGCGAATCGTTCCGCCGGATCTGCTGGGGAAGACCGAGCGTGAGGCCCGGCAGTCACGCGTTGAGGCAATCGTGTCCGCCCTCGCGATGACCAAGAGCAGAGCTACGGACCCCCCGCTCCTGGTCACGGTCGACGTTGGCGGCACTCACAACACCGCCGACGGCCCCGGCTTGTCGATGCGACTGACCCAAGTCTCCCCTTTGCCCGGCGTACGGGACCGAGCGATCACGCAAGCCAGCCTCCACACCCAGCCCAACCTCACTGATGTATGGGGCAGTCGAACGAGGCATCAGGGTGATTTGGATATCCCGTGGACGCCAAGTCCCCAATGGTCGTCGACCACAGTGTGTCCGTCGCCACCGACCTGGCGGCAGCCGCCACGGACATCGAACCTGCATCCGCAGGGAGCGTTGCATGGGCCTCTTCGCCGGAACCACCACGTACTACCGTCAGTTCCGCCCCGGCATTCCCGATGACGTGGCAGTGGTGCTCGACCAAGCCGCCCCAGCAAGGCCGGATGGCCGTCGTCGGCTCCTGGATGTCGGGACGGCGACCGGGTTGGTGGCAGAAGCGTTGCTCAGCCGCTTCGACTTCTGGTAGCCGGCAGTACCTGGAAGGAAGCCGTGCGAGAGGTCGTGAAGAGCTTCCTCGGCGAGGAGCGGCGCGCGGGATCCGGCACCTTCCAGCACCACAACCGCTCCTACAGCGCGATCACGGAAGAGTCATCCTTCTTCAATGTGGTCGCGGAACTCCGCGCCCCCGTCCAGCGCGCCTGGACCGCCGAGAGCATCCTCGGCTACCTCTACTCCACGTCCTTTGCCGCGCCCCACCTCTTCGGCGACCGCCTGAAGGAGTTCGAGGCCGCGGTGAAGCACCGACTGACCGGCTTCAGTGACAACGATACCTTTCCCGAGAGAACGAGTTCCTCATCCGTCTTGCCGGCGGGGCAGGAAGTGACTGCTGACGGATAGGGGTGATGGAGAAAACGAGCTGCGCTGCGCGCAGACGCCTACAGAGCCCGGCAAGTCACTCTCAGTGACGGTTTGGCTGAAGCCGCCCGGCTGAGCCGCGTCGTAGGGCAGGTACGGAAGAGCAGGTGAGGAGAGCGATGGCACGCTCCTCAGCGCAGCGCATTCTCCCCAGGGCGCCGAGACGGGCCCTTGCGGGCATTCGCAAGCACGAAGTGGATCTTTTGGTCTGGCTCGGCGCCTACAGCCAGTCCCGCCGCTTGAAGATGAAGTACAGGCTCGTGCACACCACTGCCATCAGCAGGATCGCGAAGGGGTAGCCGAACGCCCAGTGCAGCTCGGGCATGGCGTCGAAGTTCATGCCGTAGATCGTTCCCACCAGCGTGGGAGCGAAGAGGATCGCCGCCCGCGACGAGATCTTCTTGAAGTCGTCGCCTTTGGGGCGCTGACCTGCGGCGATCGACCAGGAGGGCGCTCCGACCTGCGGCGATCCGTTTTCCAGCCCTTTCATCGTGCTGCCTGCTTGTACGGCCGATCCTCCCCAGCCGCTCCCCAGAGCGGCTCTATACTCCCCGGATTCTCCCCAAGCCAGCGCTGGCACTTGAAGATGTCGCCGCTGGTGAGGCGTCTACCAGGACATGCTGAGTCGGTTACACATCGCAGTGGTGGGCGGATCGGTCTAGGGGGTTGGCTCGGTCCCCCCGGTTGCTGCCTCCAGGCCTCTAGTAGGACTCCGTTAGGTCTTCCTGGTGGGTGTTTTCGGTGGCATGTTGGGTGTATGGACGCGCTTGAAGTGGGTCGTGTTCGGGTGAAGTTGGGGTTGTTCGTCGCTGATGTGTTCGCGTCGGTGCCGAGGAAGGACCAGCGGGCCAAGGGCGACTGCTATCTGCGGGGGCTGATGCTGGATGGCCGCCGCAAGTCCATTCAGGCCATGGCCGCGCGGCTGCCGGACGGCAACGAGCAGAACCTGCAGCAGTTCGTGAACCAGTCGACATGGGACCCGGTGCCGGTGCAGCGCCGTATCTGCGAACGGATGCTGCCGCTGATCGAGCCGGTGGCCTGGGTGATCGACGACGTGTCGGTGCCCAAGGAGGGCCGGATGTCGGTCGGCGTGGCCCCGCAGTACTGCGGAGCTCTGGGCAAACAGGCGAACTGCCAGGTCGCGGTCAGCGTCCACGCCGCGACCGACACGGCCTCCTGCCGGCTCCAGTGGCGCCTGTTCCTGCCCCGGGAGTGGGAGACGGACGTCGCCCGCCGGACCGCGGCACGTGTCCCGCCCGAGGTCACGCACCGCGAGAAGTGGCGACTTGCTCTGGACATGCTCGACACGCTTGCCGGCTGGGGCATGACGCCGCCGGTTGTGGTGGCCGACGCCGCCTACGGCACCAACGCACACCTGCGGACCGCTCTGGCGAACCGCGGAATCGACTACGTGCTTGCCGTCCGCGGGGATGTGACCGCCCATCCGTTCGACGCGGAGCCTGAGGCGCCGGACCGCAACGGGCCGGTCGGCTGCTGGCCCCAGCCTCGCTATCGACAGCCCGCACCATCGGTGGCGACCCTGGTCGCCGGTCTTGAGCCGCAGGCGTTCACCACCGTCGCCTGGCGGCAGGGCACCCGCGGTCAGTTACGGTCCCGCTTCGCCGCCATGCGCGTCCGCCCCGCCGGCAAGGCCGTCGAGCGTCCGGTCAAGGCCGCCGCTTCGTCCGCGCTGGGCTGGTGGGACGGGGTCCTGCCCGACTGCTGGCTGCTGGCCGAATGGCCCGCCGGCGCCGACGCTCCCACCGGTTACTGGCTGTCCAGCCTGCCGGCCGGCACCCCGATCGCCGACCTGGTCCGCCTGGCCAAGATCCGCTGGCGCATCGAGCACGACTACCGTGAGCTCAAGCACGGCCTGGGTCTGGACCACTTCGAAGGACGTTCCTGGCCGGGCTGGCATCACCATGTCACCCTCGTGACCGCCGCCCACGCCTTCCTCACCGAACAGCGCCTGGCCCCAAAAGCACCCACACCGGTCCCACTCTCTACCAAGTCCTCGACGCTCTCCAGAACGTTCTGAGGTGCTGGACCGGCATCTGCACCACCTGCCACCAAACCCTGCCCACCAGGACACACACAACAAGATCAAGACCGACCTAACGGAGTCCTACTAGGGCCGAGGCTGAGGGGGTGTTGTCAGGGCTGAGGCGGCAGGGCTCACTATTGCCGCTGCTCTCGTCGAGGCTGACGCTAGCCTTCGAGTCGACTGCGTCATTCCCGTCAGAACTGCCCCCGCTCTCCGGCGAGCGGGGGCAGTTACGCGCCGCGGGCTGTCCTTCGATGAGTGGCCGGTCGAGGTGGGCGCTGTCCGGCCGACCCGATACCCTTCCGGATGCCCGATCAGGAGTCGTAGCGTTTTGTTACCGCCATGGTCGTCCCCTCGAACGCCGTCCCCACTGGTGTCTTGGCCCACTGAGCAAGCAGCAGCGGCTTCTCGTCCACGGACTTCAGCAAGTGCGTGATCTCGTCGGCGTCCGGTGCAGTGGGAAGAGCGCAGCCGACCACGATGCTGCCCGTCGCGCTGGTGTGCTCTCCGTATTCTTCGTGGGGGTTGTCCGGCTCCCAGCGCCCGATCCCGATCTCCCACAAATCGTCGTCGCCGGGTTCCGGAGCTTGGACCGTCAAGTAGAAACCGTCAGAGTCGTACGGTTCCGCGAAGAGCTCGCAGCTGGGATCATCCAGTGAAGCCCACGTGACGCCACTCTTGGAGTGCGCTGTGACCAGCACCCGGAGGTCGGCGATGGCCTTGCCCCGATCCTCCGCGGCGAACTTACCCTCACGGCGATCTAGCTGCGCGCGGGTGTCGTCGCTCAACGTGTCCGTTCCATCGTCATACTTCACGAGAGGATGGTTGAACTCCCAGTGGCGCTCGAACTCCGGCTCACTTCCCGAAGAGGTCCCCGAAAAATCATCGAGTGCGGCACGCAACTCGTGCTCTTCTAGCTCCAGTTCGGTTCGGACTGCCCTGCTAACCGTATCGGGTACAGTCACCAAGGCATTGTCCAGATCTGCCAGTGCCTGATGAAGCCGTAGGCAGACGTACTCGTACCACAGACTGTGGGCGCCGTTGAGAAGCCCGGCTCGGGCGGCAGCGTCGGTCAGCGCCGCAAGATGCTTGCGCGGGTAGTAGTCCACACGCTGTTCCCGGCGGTCGTGGACACTGACAGGGACGGTAGCGAACGCGGAGATCCGATTGAGAGCGTCGATGATCGGAGCCGCAAGGCAAGAGTCACCAAGACTCGTCACAGTCTTGGACGTGACGCCATTCGGCCCCTGGTAGGTCGCCAGGATCTGAGTCTTCCCACGGTTGGCGTGCTGGGAGTAGATGGTCACGGGAACGCCTTTCGCCTGTCCGGTAGATGACAGCCGAGACAGGATGGGTGCGTAAGGGGTGGAAGGAGGTGGTGGCGAGGGTGCTTTCCGACGCTCCGTACCCCAGGATGACTGGTGGTGGCCCAGGTGCTGTCCCAGGCTCCATTCCTGCCTGAAGGCTAGACAGGTGCCCTGCGCGCCGCAAGTGGATCCCTCAACCTGCCCCACAACAGGGCTGCGTCCTCCCCAGATGCTCGACGCCCGTAGCTGCAGGTGGTAGAGGAAACCCAATTGGTGGAGGATGCCATAGCGTGAGTTCCGTGCAGTATCCCAACCATGTTGGGGAGCCACCACCTTCCGGCCAGAGGCATCCTGCGTGGCGGCATGTTTTTGTGCCTCGTTGGTGCTGCTCGCCATCGCCGACAAGGGCGGCGCCAACTGCACCGCCTACACCGGAACCTCGATGCTTCGCCCGCTCCCGATGGCCGTCAATGTTGCCGCCGCCCGAACCGGCGTCCTCCCCGAAGCGATGTTCGGGATTTCGGCATCCTTGGCGCATTCGGACTGCGCTCACGTAAGCACGCTGCACAGTGAGCCACGGGGGGTGAGCGATCCGCCCCCCTGTTCACCGTCGCACGGATCGTTCGAGGTACGACCACGGACAACCCAGACCATCGAAACCAGTGGCAACGGCATGAACGTCCTTGCTATACCTGCCGAAAGGTTGGCCAGGGGGAAGGTGGACGGCGTGACACGGCCGTGGAAGATCGTGCTGATCGTGGTCGGGGTGGCCTGCATCGCGGCGACGCCGATGGTGTGGTTGCTGAACGGCCCAGGGACCGGGGAGCTGGTCGGGGCGTCGTTGCAGGTCGCCACCGGGGTCGCAGCGCTGGTGTGGGCGTGGTTGCAGCCCCGACAGGAGGACTCGGCCACGGACACCGGCCAGGCGAAGGCGTCCGGTGGCGGGGCGGCGCACACTGGGATCCGCAGGCCCGGTGGGGCGGGCACGGGATCGGCGCGGGTGGATCGGACCGGTGACGCGACGGCTGGCGGGTCCGGCAGCAGTGCCGGTACTGGGATCGACTACAGCTAGTCTCGGGGAGCGGGTTGATGGAGGAAGAGAACGGGTCCGGCGAGGCACGGCCGGGCGCTGAGGTGCGGGACAGTGGCGACGCCCGTGCGACGGACGGCGGCACCGCGATCACCGGAGTCAGTGCGGCGACGGTGGTCGGCGCGCCCGGCTCCGTCTCGGTCAGGGCGATGGGGGCGGCGTTCGCCTCGCACGGTGGGGTGGCAATCACTGGGAACGTGGCGGGCGACGTCCATGTGACGCTGCCGTCCCCACAGTCCCGCTCGGTGCAGAACTCCGTCCTGCCCGGCGAACGGCGCCCGCGCCTGTTCGGGCGCGAGGCGGAGATCTCCGCCGGCCTCGACGTGCTGCGGCACGCGGACGACGGTGGCCGGGCGGCAGTCGTGGTGACCGGAGCTCCTGGCATCGGGAAGAGCGACGTCGCCCTGCGCATGTCCCGGCTGGCCGCGGAGTGGTACCCGGACGGCCAGTTCCACATCAATCTTGCACTGTCGACCGGCCCCACGGACCTCGTGTCGTCCATCCTCCACGCGCTTTTCCCACCCGAGCCTCCCCTGCCGGACCGCCGTGACCAGCAGCTGGCGCTGCTACGGATGACGCTTGCCAGCAAGCGCGTCTTGCTGCTCGTCGATGACATCGTCTCGGAGGAGGCGCTCCTTGAGATCCTCTCCGTCGATGGCCCGTTCGCGCTGGTGGGGACCAGCCGCGTCAAGCTCAGCGGGCTCAGCGGCCTGGTCCGCCTCATCGACCTTGGTCCGCTCCCGACCGCGCCCAGCGAGGAGCTCGTACGGTCGGTCGCCGGCCCCGGCCGGCTGACCGGCGAGCAGACGGCCGCGCTGTCCGCGGCGTGCGCTGGTCACCCGCTTGCCCTGCACATCGCTGCGGCGCACCTGGCCCGTAGGCCCCGTGTGAACGCCGACCGCTACCTGTCCGAGATCACCAACCCCGACCGCAGCGTCAAGGCCCTTGTCGCCGGCCAGACCGCGCTGCAGCCTGTGTTCCAGCAGAGCTTCGACGCGCTCGAAGGTGACCAGGCGCAGGTCTTCTCCGCGCTCGGCGTCCTGCCGCACATGTCGTTCACCGTCGATGTCGTCGCAGCGGGCATCACACAGCCTCCGCTGGACGAGATCAACGACGACAACCTCACGGACGCGGCTGCGCTCCTCGACTCGCTGGTCGAACTCAGCCTCATTGAGCAGATTGACGACGATCGATTCGTGATGCACGAAATTCAGCACCGCTTCGCCCGGCTGACGTCCGCGCCGTGGTCGGGGACGCAACGGGCGGATGTCGTTCGTCACGCCTGTCTCGTCACAGCCGTCCGCGTGCGGTCGTCTACCGATTCAATCGGTTTCCTGGACGAGGAGGCGACCGTGCCCGCCGAGAGCAGTGCTGAAGCGCTGCGATCGTTGGACGCGGACCGTCCTGGCGCGGTTGCGCTCGTCGAGACGGCCCGGCAGTACGAGGCCTGGGACCACCTGCTGCTTCTCGCCTTCGCGCTCACCGAACACCTGCGGGTTGCCAGTTACTGGAAGGAGCTCGACCGCGTCTACCGGTGCGTACAGGAGGCCGGGGAGCTGGCCGGACACGCCAACTGGACGGCCACCGCGCTGTACAACCGGGCTGTGGTTGCCGGGCACCTAGGCGAGAGTCAGGATGCGGTGGATCTGTACTACCGTTGCGCCGAAATGGCGCGCGCGGCCAACGATGCCGAGCACCTGTTCATGGCGCAGCTCGGCCTGGGGACGCTGCTGATCAACCTGGGCCGGCCCCGCGACGCCATCCAATACCTGCGAAGTGGACTGCACTACTGGCGGACCGTCGGACATCATCAGGCACTCGCGCTCGCCCTGGGAAACCTGGGTCAGGCGTACCTGGCGGTCGGACAGACCCGCCGGGCCGAGAATTACCTGCGCAACAGCCGGGACCTGAGCCGGAGCAGCGGTTTCGGCGAGACGCTCGCCACCCGGTCAATCGCCAGACTGCTGAGCAGTACGGGCCGAGTGGCGGAGGCTGCGGTGGAGTCCGTCCGGGACATCGAACGGGCACGGGCCATCGGCAGCCGGGAGTGGGAGGCGTCGGCGCTGATGGACCTCGCGGCGGCCCCGGCCAGCGCCCGGCCGGAATCGGCTCCGGCCGAGCCGCTCGAGGCTGCCCTGTCCATCCACCGGGAGACGGGGGACGTGCAGGGCCAGGTCCGGGCGTTGTTCCGGCTCGGTGAGGATGCCGCGCACCGCGCTGACCTCGACCGGGCCGCGACCTACCTCGCGCAGTGCGCCGAGCTCGCCATCGGAATCGGCGACCATCAGCATGCGGCGCGCTCCCTGACCTATCTCGCCTCGTACAGCGGCGGCATCGGGCACCACGACACGGCGGAGTCGCAGTTCAAGGTCGCGTCGGATATGGCCCAAGAGTCCGGCAACCCAGTTCTTCAAGCAGATGTCCTGCGGAAGCGAGCCCAGTTGCTGTGGCACCGGGGGAGGATCGGAGACGCCGTCCGCCTGCTGACCGAAGCGGAGCAGTCTCTCGCCGCCACTGACGAGAGTCGGGCACTCGCCCAAGTGCGGGCGGCCCTGGGCGAAGCCCTACTCGTCGCGGGGCGGTGGCAGGACGGCGCCCGCATGCTGCGGTCCGTAGTTTCCGACTTCAGTGACGCCGCCTCCCCCAGTACCCGGGCCCGGGCGACGCGCGCACTGGCCGTCCTTCACTCACGACGCGGCCAGCACACCGAGGCCCTGTCCGCGATCACCAGGGCACTCAACGACTGCGAGCGGCACGACGACGTCGACGGCGTCCTGCACTGCCGGATGGCACTGGGTAACATCCACGCACGGGCCGGGCGGTGGGCCGAAGCAGCTGACCAGTACGAACAGGCCGCGCGAGCCGCTGCCGAGCACAAAGATCTCCATCTCCTCCTCTCGGCCCGCTCGCAGACCTCGACCTGCATGCTGCATACCGGCAACCGGGACGAAGCCGTTGCCCTGATGACCAAGAACATCCCGCTCGCTGAAAAGCTCGGCATGGACAGCGTGCTGACATCCCTGCATACCAATCTCGGTGCCTGCCACGCCGAGGCCGGCGACCACCCCGCCGCGGCCGCGTCCTTCCGCACGGCCCTGCAGATCAGCGAACGTCTCGACGACGGCCCCCTGCGCGCCACCTGCCTGTTCAACCTGGCCCGCGCCGAGAAGGCCCTCCATACATCGGAGGCCGCGCGTTCCCGCGCCCGACAGGCCTTCGCACTCCACCAGGCGCTCGGCAACTGGCCGGAGGCGGGCGAGACCCTGGTCTTCCTGGGGGCACTCCACCAGGAGACGGACCCGGACGGCACCATGCCCAGCCTCGTGGAGCTCGTGGGCGGCGGCCCAGTTGACCTGCGCGTCCTCGAATCACTCCGCGCTCGCGTCCTCCGGGACGGTCGAGACGAGGCGGTGGCGCCGCCCCCTACCCTGCCTCGGCTGCGCAGCGTGCGGATCTCCGACACCGTGCAACAGGCGCTGGCCGCATTCGACCTGGAGTCGCTCACGCTTCGGTTCGCCACCTCCCAGCAGTACTGCACTATGTGCAATCTGATCATCGACGAGTCCGGCGAGGCTGAACTCCTCTACCTTCGCCACCCGGACGTCCACCACCCGATGCTTCGGCTCGCGCACTCCCACTGCCACCTCTCCGAAGTGATCGAACTCTCTGGCCCGGCCCCCGACCGTTCCCCGGATCGCTTCGACGCCGAATGCATCCTCTTCGGCGGCGACCGTGTCGGTGTCGTCCTCGACTGCCACGGCGGCTGGGGAGCGATCAACGGCAGCCGCCGCATCGAGGACGTCGCCCTCAGGCTCTTCCTGGAGTCGGGCTTCACCAACCTGCGCACCCTGTACACCAATAACGGAGGCAAGCCCCTCGACCTCCGCGACCTCCCGCCTGTCCCCGGCCGGGACCTTCAGGCCCGCCTGGTCGACAACAAACTCACCCTCAGCAGCCCCCACGGCGACCTCCTGCCGGGGCTGCCGCTCAACTTCCTACCTCACTGGTACGAGCGGGCCCACCATGGCTCGCTGATCGTCATCGCCGGCCGGAACCTTCCGGGCATGGTGGCGGACGACCCCACGTACCTCGATCGCGCCATCCTCCTCGGGCAGGCTGTTGGGGCAGCTGTGCCGTTCACGGTGATGCGGCCGCGCAGGAATGCGCCGTGTCCGTGCATGATGCGGCGGGGGCGGAAGTTCAAGCACTGCTGCAGTGGGCGGGCGGGGAGGGCAGTGTCGGCGAGTCCGGGGGGTGATGCGACTACCCGGCCATGATTGACCGCGTTGTCCGTTGCGATTGGGGACTGCGGCGAGTTTCATGCGGACATTCGCTGCAGCCGGATGGTAGTCCTTGGTACGCAAAGAGGAGGACGGAAGTAAGAATAATTCCGGCAAGTCCGGCTTCAATGCCACCCTTGGTGGGATCGGTCAACGCGCTTACGCGGGCTGCAAGATCTCGCCAAACGGGTCACGTTTCAGAGGTACACGGTGTGAGAGGCAGCACGTCCCTCAAATTGCTGATTGCCAGTTCCCGGAGCTGTGGTCAGCTCCGGGAGTGCGATGCCGATCGTCGGTGTCTGCGGTGCGTGCGATGCTCTGCACGAGGTGCCTGGCTGTTCCAGGACCGGCCTATTCGTTGACGATTCCGGTGATGGCGCTGGAGCCGGGTCCGGCGGCCTCCGCGTCTCCGGTGTGCACGACTTTCGACGGGCCGGGACGGCTACCGCTGGCGTTCCGGATTCCGGTGATGGCGCGGCTGCCGTCGCGGGCCGTCGCGTTGCCGGTGCCGATGGCCGTGTCACCGGAGGAGATGGTGAGGGACTCAAAGAGCGTGCGCAACTCTGCTGCTGCACTGGACTGTTCGGTCCCTTCGAGGTGGTCCAGCAGGGCCTCGAACCGTCCGGCCCACAGCCCTTCCTGCCGCGCCCTCTCCGCGCCGGCATCGCCTGACAGCTGGGGCGTCAGGGCTTGCGCAGTGCGATCGAGCCGCACGAGTTCAGCCCTCACGCGCTCGGCGTCACCGCGGCCGACCAACTCCGCGGCACGACGCTGCGTCACGGGCCAGAACGCGGTACCCACGGCCTGGACCACTGCCCGTCCGCCTTCTGTTGCCAGTGCCGTAAGCTCTTCAAACAGCATGCTCTCCCCCATTCGCGGCCGCACACCGCAGGACAATCTCTCACGACTCATTCGTGTACACGTTCGGAATTGTCGAGAAGTTTCCTCGGCGTCAGCGGCGAGGAGCGCGTGCTGCATCTCCGAACGGTCCTGCCGGTCCACAGCCTGACTCGCCCGCTGATCGTCCACAACACCGGGCTGAGGCGATTCTGGAGAGCACTCGTGGCCTGCCCCGGTGATCAGGCCGCAGCGGCTGGCGGTCATGGGCGGTTGTCCTCCGAAGCGGGAAAGCTGGTCCGTGCATTTCGGTGGAGGGCGATCGCCTCTCGGCACCACGGGGGTACGCGGAGCCGGGGGAGCACCGAGACCGGGAACCAGTGGAGCATGATGCCCTCGGTGAGGGGGAGGGCGTGGGCGTCTCCGTCCCAGTGGCCGGTGTAGATGGCGATCGGGCCCTTGCCGAGGTATTCGACGTTCCTCTGCTGGACGGTGGTGAACTCCTTGAGCGGGATGAGGAGTCCGGTCTCTTCCGCTACCTCGCGTGCGACGGTGCCGGCCAGCGATTCGCCCGGTTCAGGACGTCCACCGACAGGCGTCCAGTAGCCGGGCCAGCAGATGCCTTCGATGTCGTCGCGGAGGTGGAGCAGGTATTCGCCCCGGCTGTTTGTGATCAGCGCGGATACCCCCGTGCCGGCCTCAATCGCTTCCGCTTGTAGCTGGGTGCCGGTCATCTCACCATGGTCCACCCTGCGGGTGGGCGAGGAGCGTCTACGACGCGGGCTGGCGGTCGCGTACCGAGGGACGCGACCGCCAGCGTGGGGAGGAGGGAGCGGTCAGGCGGCAGCAGCGGCTTCGCGGCCCCTGCGGGTACGGCGGTGGAAGATGTCCTCGAAGGTTGCGTGGGCGCCTTCGGGGTCGATGTAGTGCATGGCCAGCAAGGCGGCGATGACGGCGCCGACCAGGTCGTTCTGGACCTCGGGCCAGCCGTGTGCGTCGTCGCAGGTGGTCAGGCCCTTCAGACCGTGGAGGGCATGCATGGCCTCGCCGGCCTCCTCGGCGACCTTGCCCACCTGGAGGGACTTGAGTTCCTCGTCGGGGAGGTGTTCACCGGCCTTGCGGCAGACGGCGGAGAGCTTGGCGATGTTGTCCCACAGGTTGTCCATGACGGATCTCCCATCCGTGTGTCCCGGCCCCGGGGTGGGGCCAGGCCTGGGGTTCTATGCCTGCGCAGGTCGGCCTAGTTGGCGCACGGTCCATCCGGCTTCGCGCCAGGTGTCGGCGTTCAGGAGGTTGCGGAGGTCCACGAGCACCGGCTGCTCGACCAGGGCGGACAGGGCCTTGGGGTCGGCGTCGCGGAACTGGGGCCACTCGGTGGCCAGGACGATCAGCTCCGCGCCCTTGACCGACTCCTCCAGGTCTTCCGCGTAGTCGAGCTCGGGGTGGCGTACGAGTGCGGTGGGCACGGCGTGGGGGTCGTGGACCGTGACGGTCGCGCCGCGCTGGTGCATGAGGGCGGCGATGGCGAGGGCTGGAGACTCGCGCACGTCGTCGGTGCCGGCCTTGAAGGAGGCACCCCACACGGCGACGCGTGCCCCTGCCACTGGTCGGCCGAGGGTCTGCTCGATGAGGGCGAGGGCGGCGGTGGGGCGGGATTCGTTGACCTGCTCGGCGGCTCGCAGCAGGGCTGCCGCGTCGAGGGCGCCGAGGCTCTGTGCGGAGGCGGTGAACGCACGTACGTCCTTGGGCAGGCAGCCTCCGCCGTAGCCGGGGCCGGCGTTCAGGCCACCGCGGCCGATGCGTGGGTCTAGGCCGATGGCCTCCGTGAGCTGATGGACGTCGGCGCCGGCGACGGCGCACATGTCGGCGACGCCGTTGATGAAGGAGATCTTCATGCCGAGGTAGGCGTTCGCGGCGCCCTTGATCAGTTCGGCGGTGGCGGGGTCGGTGACGAACAGAGGGACCTGGTTGTCGAGCAGCGGGGTGTAGACCTCGCGGACGACGTCCTCGGCGTGCGGGGATGGGACGCCTGCCACGATGCGGTCGGGGCGGAGGGTGTCCTCGATGGCGTGGCCTTCGCGGAGGAACTCCGGGTTCCAGACGACCTCGACGTCGTTGCCCGCAGGGGCGAAGCGGGCGAGGAGGGTGGCCAGGTCGTGGGTGGTGCCGACGGTGACCGTGGACTTGCCGATGATCACGCAGGGACGTGTCAGGTGCGGGGCGATCGCGCGGGCCGCGCCGAAGACCTGGCCGGTGTCGTAGCTGCGGCCGTCGGCGTCGATCGGTGTGCCGACGGCCAGGAAGTGGACGTCGGCGAAGGCTGCGGCCTCGGCCAGGTCGGTGGTGAAGCGCAGGCGGCCGGTGGCGGTGTGGGTGGCCAGAAGTTCCGGCAGGCCCTCTTCGTAGATGGGGCATTCGCCGGCGTTGAGCCGGTCGATCTTCGTCTGGTCGAGGTCCACGCCGATGACCTCGTGGCCGATCTCGGCCATGGCCGCGGCGTGTGGGATGCCCAGGTGGCCGCAGCCGATGACGGATACGCGCATGGTGCCGGCGCTCCTTCCCTGTTTCGCCTGCCCGGTGGTCCGGGCCGGTCAGGGGCGACACGCTAGCGCCGCCGTCCGGCCCGGACCTGATCGTGCAGGTAGGTCAGTTGGTGGCCAGGGCGAGAAGGTTGACGAGTTCCGGCAGGCCCTCCGCAGCCGGCTTCCGGCAGACCAGGTCACCGTCCTGGGGGCCTTCCAGCGGGTAGGGCTTGAACTGGCCGTCGTGCCAGAAGCCCTCGGGGTCGAGGTAGACGACCTTCAGGCCGCGCTCGCGGGCGCGGGCCTGGACCTTGCGCCGGTCGGCGTGCAGACCGACGACGAGCAGGGCCTTCGCGCCGTCCACCCACTCGACGTCCGGTACGGCCTGGTCGTAGCGGCGCATGAAGCACTCCTCCAGGCTGGCGCGGGCTGCCAGCGCGTCGAAGTTGTTGGTGATCACGGGGCCGACCAGGTGTCCGGCGTCGTGGAGTTCCTTCAGCGCGTGCATGGCTGGCGTCGGCTCGGCCAGGAAGCATGCCTTGAACATCTCGGTGAACTCGGCCGTCTTCTCCTCCGGCTCGTTGAGCACTTCGTTCAGAAGCGGGTCGGAGGTGGGGGAGAGGACGAAGCGGTGTTCGCGCGGGTCGTCGCCCTGGCGGTCGGTGACGCGGTAGATCTCGTGGAGGCGGTGCAGGGGCGGGATGCCGGCCTCCACGGAGGTGCCGCAGCCGATCTCGACCTGGAAGGGCAGATGACCGGCGAGGACGGACAGGTCCGGGACGACGGTGGGCGTGCCGCGCTGGTCCTTGACCCGGATACCGGAGGCCAGCACGTCCCAGGGCCGTTGCCGAACGGCTGGTGGCGGGGCGTACTGGGCGGAGGTGATCTGGACGTCGAGGCTGCGGTAGTTCTGCGGGAGCTTGCGGCGGGAGACGGCGTCCTGGGGGTGCAGTGCGAACGGCGTGATCTTGCACTTGAGGTCCCGGCGCATCCACAGCGATCCGCCGGGAGCGCGCTTCCATCCACCGACCGCGAGCGCGGCCCTCATTGCGTCCTCGTGGGCGGCGATCTCGCCGGCGGGCGCGGTCACGGAGTGGTACAGGTACAGGTCGGTCAGGCCGATCGCCGGGGCGGCCGTGGTCGGCACCAGGCCGTACCGGTAGCGGTAGTGGATGATGCGGCGGCGGGCGTCGTCGCCTCCGCTCCAGCCCGACTGGTCGGCGGTGGATTCCTCTTGGGTCCGGCGCCAGATGCCCTCCTCGATGTAGCGGGGACGGTCGGCGTCGCCGAAGTAGGTGTTCCACACCTGTTGCTGCGATGGGGTGAGCTGATCGACCACGATGTACGGGATCTCCACGGGATTCCCTCCCTGCTGATGGTCCGCCTGCCCACAGCGGTGGGCAGCCGATCGGATGCCGTACGACATGTGCCAGGTCGAGCGCCGTTCCGCCCGGCGGAGCCGAGCCGCTGGTTTCCGCCGGGCGGAACGGGTTGTGCTGCGGGGCAGCCCGCCGTAGCTCGGGCGGCCCCGCACCGCACCTCCTCCAGGGCGGTGTCCGGTGCTCCGGCACCCGGGGGCAGGCCCCAGGCCGGGGGCCGGAGCGGTCTAGGGGGCCGGTTCGGTGGCGTCCGGCATGAAGACGGCCGTCGGCCGCTCGGCGGCGAGAAGATCGGCAGCCTGGCCGCGCAGGACCCAGGCGGGGCCGGCGAGGCCGAGCAGGGCCAGGACGGTCAGGGCGATGCCGCCGGATTCGCGGTGAGTCGGGCTGCTCGGACCGTGGTCCGGCGCGCGGTGTCGTCCCTGGGTAATCACGGCGCCTCGCCGGGGGAGCGCTCGCTGTCGCCGAGCATGCGCCCGGTCTGGGTGTGCAGGCGCTCCAGGTCGGCCGACGTGAGGATCAGCGCGGCCTCGCTGCGGCCACCATCTTCGTGATGCACGAGGATGGCCACCGACCCCTGCTTGGCACGCGGGTCGTAGACCGGGTCGGTGACAAGTAGGGTCGCGTGCGTGGGCCTGGCGGGCACCGGCTCCAACGTGCTGGCGTCGGCCGACGCGGACCATTCCGGGCCGCCGCCCGGCGGGCGCAGGTGGTACGTCGCGGCGCCTTCGCCGGGGAGGGCGACGACGACGCCGACTCGGCCGTTCCGGGCGGTATCGGCCGCGAGGTCGCCGAGCTGAGGAAAGAACGGGGCCGTTGCGCCTAACTCGGCCCCCTGCGAAGGCAGATGGGGAGTTGGTCGTCCGCTCATGCCCCTGACGCTAGGAACGGGTCAGGGGGTGAATATGAGCCCGAGGAATACGACCCTCATCCGTCCAGGTGGAAGCGGTCGGACATGCGCCGCAACTTCTCCCGTGTCGCCGCTCGTTCGGCGTAGACGATGCTGCGAAGGGTGGAGCGGGCGATGGGGTGGTTGCGGATGAGCTGGGGTGCGATTCGCTCCGCCCTCTCCAGTTCGCCCAGTGCCTTGTCGCGGTTCCCGTCCCATAGCCAGGCTCGTGCGAGGTCCATGTGGTGGTGTCCCTGACGCGAGTTGGGCATCGAAGCGACCAGCTCCGGGCTGGTGCGGTGGTGTATCGTCAGGGCCTTTCGCTGATGTCCCATCTCCAGGGCCACGCTGATGGCGTGGATCTGGACGTTGCCGGGCGAGAACGTCAGCGAGTGCCGGTCGTACACTGGAGGCCCGGTGTACTCGCCCATGCGGTCGGCCGCCGTCCTGGCGAGATCGATGCGGTCTTCCGCCTCCGCTGCCCGGCCGCCTCGCGCTGCGGAGACCGCGGCACGGAGCTGGAGCGTGCCCCATGCCCGCAGGGCCAATGGCTCGCCACGCTCGTAGTCCTGCTGAAGGGTGCTGATGGCCTTGTCGGACAGGACGACGGCGTCTTCCCAGTCCGCGCTCGCCCACATGTCCCAGACCCGCATCCAGTCGGCGACCGCGGGCATGACCGGGTCGCCGGACAGCCGTGCGGACCAGGCGGCCCGCTCGCAGGCCATGGCGACCAGCTCGGGGTGGCCCAGAGCGTGGGCGGCGGTGTGCGCGAACTTGCAGCACACTGCATAGATCGCGTAAGCCTCCTCCCGCTCGTGGCCGGTGGTCACCTCGGCGAGGGCACGTGACTCGCGGAGAAGGTCCGGCAGGACGCGCAGGATGGCCACGTTCGCGGCGGTGTCCCGCAGTCGGTGCAGCCGCGTCATCTCCCGCCACAGCTTCGCCGCCGGACGCGGGGTGCCGTCGAACACGGGGGCAAGGTCGTAGCGGCGCAGTTCCCGCAGGATCGAGGACGCGGCAACCTGCCACTGGTTCTCGTCGGGGGAGCTGGTGTACGGGCGGCCGATCAGATCGTTGGGGTGGATGTGCAACTCGGCCGCAAGCAGGTTCAGGACGCCGACCCTGTCCAGTTCGATCAGGCCGCGCTCCATCTTGGAGACCCAGCCCTGCGACTTGCCCAGAGCGGCCGCAAGGTCGGCCTGCGGCATGCCCAGGCGGAGACGGGCACGACGGGCGCGGCGACCGATCTCCTCGGCTTCCTCCAGCATCAGCGCACCCCCGACCTGCTGATAGGCCGGCTTGGCTTAGTCGTTCGGCAGGGCATGGTGCCTCCGTCCGTTCAGGCGTCTCTGTCAGAACGGTACCTATGCCAGGACCGAGGCGAACTCGTCACGGCCAAGCCCAGGGTCACCCAGGCCGACGCGGCGTCGCTTCCGCGAGGCCATCAGCGCTGGGATCACCGGTGTCGGGCAGGTGCCGTATGGGCATGGCCGGGCTGTGCCGGTCGCGCTGTCGTGGTCGTGCGGGCTTGGGCTGCTCGTGCTCGGGCGCCAGGGGCTTGCCTGGCGGCGAGGCGTTGAATGCGCCAGGTGAGGGTCCCGGCGGTGGAGTGGGTGTCGTCTAGGGTGCGCTGGCGGGCGGCGAGTTGGAGGAGCTGCTCGGGGTCGTGGCCGGCGTTCTCGGCTTCGGTCAGGGTGGCGGCCAGTGCCGGCCAGGCGGGGTCGTCGAGGACCTGCTGGGCGTAGTCGGGCACAGCAACGAGGATGCGCTGGGCGTGCTGTTCCATGGTGCGGGCCGGTGGTTTGCGCTGTGCGAGGGTGGCCAGTGGCTGAGCGGCGGCTTGCTGGTAGGCAGCCTGGAGATGGGCCAGGGCCTGGTGGGCGGCGGCGACCTGCTGGTCGTGCTGGCGGGCCTGGTGCCAGCGGGCTGTCGCGATGACGACGAGGACGGCGATGTCGAGGAACATCGCCAGCCCGGACCCGCCACCGGTGACCGGCGCGGCGCGCAGGGCCCGGACGGCGCCCCGGAGGGCGCGGGCCTGATCCTGCTGGGCGCGGATGCGGGAGCGGGTGGCACGTTCGAAGGCGATGGCAGCCTGCTCCAGCTGCGGCCGCAGTTGGCTGGGGGCGAGCAGCGGCAGGACGTCGATGGCCTCGCCGAAGGCGGCGATGTGAGCTTGGGAGGCTTCGTCGTCGCCGTGGTCGAGGTGGTGGGGGATGCGCTCGGCCGTGGCGGTGGCCTGATGCCAGGGGTTGGGCTTGCGCCAGCTGCCCGGCTCGGCGGCGGGCGGGGTCTCGATGACGGTGAGGCGTTCGCGGATCTTGGGGAAGGACAGGTCGGGGGCGAGTTTGGCGCCGGAGAACCAGATGGGCTCGTCGGCGGCGTTGGTGTCGCCTTCGACGGCGACCTTGTACCCGCGTACGTCGCCGGAGGGGAAGTGCTGGACGTCGACGAGCACGCCCTCGACGCCGTCGAGCAGGTGGAGGAAGTCCTCTGGACTGGCGGCGATGGAGACCAGCTGTCGGACGGTGGTGCGCAGGCGTTCGCGGGAGGTTTTGTCCTTGCCGGCGCGGCGGGCCTTCTCGGTCTCGGCGCGGGTGGGGCGTGTGGCTGCGGTGCGGTCGCCTCGTACGACCTGCTGGAGGCCGTATTCCTTCTCGACGGCGGCGAGTTCCTTGTCGGCCTTCAGGTAGTCGTTCCAGTGCCGGGCGGTGCGCAGGTCGCTGCGGACCTTGGTGGCAGCGATGTGGATGTGGTCGTCGGCGTGGCGTACGGCGACCCACCGGCACCCGTCGGGGTCACCTTGTGGCGCGATGCCGGTGGCCGCCACAATCCGGCGCGCGATGTCCGCCCACTCGGCGTCGGTGAGGTGCCGGTCGCCGGGAGCGGCACGTACCGAGCAGTGCCACATGTGCCGCTCGGGCGCCCGGCCCAGCCGCCTGGCCTGCTTGACCCGCAGGTCGAGGTCCGCCACGAGGAGCTTCTTTGTGGCCTCGAAGTCGTCGGCGCGGCCGGGGTCGGGAGCGAAGTCGTCCCAGGAGGCGACCAGGTGCGGGTCGGTGTGGTCTTTGGCCTTCTTCGTGTCGAACAGGTACCGGATCAGGCCGGCGGTGCTCTTGCCGCCGCCGATCTTGGCGATCATCAGGCGGCCTTCGCGGAGACGGCGTGGTTCATGACCTGCGCGATGTCGCCGATGGCGGCGCGGACGGCGTCCAAGGTGCGCTCGGCCTGGGCGAGGACGGTGGTGTCCATAGAGTGTGGAACACCTCCGGCGTTGAGGCGGCGGGCGATCTGGTTGACGTTGTTGCCGATGCGGGCGACCTCGGCTCGCAGGGCGTCGAGCTTGTCGAGGCAGTCATCGAGCTGGGTGCGCTGACCGGCCAGGCCCATGGTGAGATCACCGTCGAGGTAGGCCGTGATCACGGCGCCGACGAGGTGGGCGCCGGCGATGCCCATCTCGTCGGCGCGGGTGAGGATCCGGGCCTTCTCGTCAATGCTGTAGCGGACGTCGACGCGCTGTTTGCGCTGGACGTCCTCGCGGGTGCGGCGGCGAGCGATGCGCCGCAGCGTGGCTTCGTCGGCGGAGGCGGCAGGTGCCTCCTCCTCGGGCACCCCCTGGTGCCCGACGTCCTCCGCCACCCCTGGGGCGGAGGCGTTCGCGTTGGACCGACTCTTGGACGGTCCAACGTCATACCTTGCTCCGCCCGGGGCTGGGTCAGCGGGTGTCTCCGGTCGGGTGGTGGGGGAGGGGAAGTGGAGTTCGCCCCAGGAAGCTCTGGGGCGAACGGTGGAGCTTGCGGGCAGGGCCGGGCCTATGCGGCGTCGGCCCGGGCTCGGTCGAGTTCGTCCTGGAGGAAGTTCTTGGCCTCGTCCAGGCGTTCACGGCCGATGCCGAGGCCCTTGTCGCGGATGGCCTTCTCGATGTGGCGACGGGATACGCGGCCGCCACGTCCCAGCGGTGCAGTGCGGCCGATCTCGATGGCCCGTTCCAAGGTGGCGCTCGGCTGCTGGCCGGGCCGTCCGGCGGGCCGCCTTTTGGGCTGAGCCACTTGATCGGTGGCTTCCTCAGCCACATTGCTGACCGGCACCGGTTCCGGGGTAGTTGTGGCGCCACTTGCTGGGACGGCGACGGAGACGGGGACGGCGGCGGTGTGGCTGGGCTCTTCGTGCGGCTCCATCTGGGCGGGACGGCGCTGGACCAGGAGGTAGAGGTGGACGGCGCCGGCGAGGGCGAGTGGGGCGATGGCGGAGATGACGCCGACGGTGATGTCGTCGAGTGCGAGTCTGCTCCGGCGGGTCTGCTGGTTGAGACGGACGGCGTGCAGGACGTTGGCCCAGATACTCGTGCCGGTGGCGATGCCGACCAGCACCGAGACGTACAGGCGAGGCCGCAGGGGCGAGGTGCGCAGGACGAGCAGGGCGCCGATACCGATGGCGATGAAGCCGTCGATCACGAGAGGGAAGGCGTAGGTGAGCATCTGGTGGATGTGGCTGGCGGCGGCCATCTGACGCAGGGCGTCGTAGGAGAGGGCGAAGGCGGCCAGGGCCAGCAGGGCCACACCGGTGCGGATCGAGGCGGCGAGAGTTGCCGGTACGGAGACGGAGGTGAGAGTGGTGGTGGGTGAAGGCAAGAGTGAGGGCGCTCCAGGAGTCGGGGGTGGAGGGTGTGTCCGTGGCGGGTGGGGACCCGTTGCGACTCGTCGCGTGCCTGGTCAGAGCAGGTACGGGCCAGGGCGTTGATGCCGGGTCGACTCGTTGCGGGCCGGTGAGTCGTCCCGGCTCTGACCTGCGCGGCGACGAGTGGGGACGGGTGGTGTCGGGTCAGGCGCTGGTCGTGGACTCCGGCTCGGCCGTCGGTTCGGGCTCGGGGCAGTAGCGGGCCCAGGCGTCGGTGAACTGCAGGCGGGTGAAGCCCTTGGCCTGGAAGCCGTCGGGGAAGCGGCGGTTGGCCGAACCGATGCCGTAGTCCTTCAGCAGGATCTGCAGCCCGCGTGCGGTCAGGCCCTTGTCGCTGTACCCCGGCCAGGGGGACTCGGCGTCCTCGTTCAGGGAGTCGAGCAGGCGGCTGGTGCGGATGATCGCCGGGTTGCCTTCGGCGGCGAAGTCGCGGCGGACGTCGGCGAGGAGGCGGATGTTCAGGGCGCTGTTGTCCTGGTCCTGCTCGGCCTCGTGCTTCGTCATCGCCAGGCAGGCGGCGCGAGCGGCTTCGGGCCAGGGACCTCCGGCTAGGTCGGCGACGGCGACGAGCGGCTCCCAGGTGTCGGCGGCGCGGTCCTCGACCGGCATCGGCGGCGTGAGATCCATCGCGGTGGCGTGGAGCGGGGCGAGCCAGGCCACGAGGCGGTCACGCAGGGCATGCAAGGCAGGGGTGTCACGGACGGTGCGGAACTCCGCGACCTTCTCGCCCGGCCTGCGGCGGCGCATCCGGATGACGACCGAGCGATCCATGATCGTGTCAGGGAGTTCACCGATGCCGGCGAGGGCGGCCATGGCGAAGGTGGGGAACTTCGACACCTCGTGGTTGGGGCCGGAGACCCGCAGAGTGGGGCGGTTGCGCTGGTGGCCGGCGTTGAGCAGGCCGCGCATCTCCTCGTTCTTCTCGGCGACCTTCGCCGAGCCGAAGAGGGTGTCGGCTTCGTCTACCAGCAGGGTAGGCGGGTTCTCGGTGATCGACCGGAAGACCGCCGTCGGGGAGGCGTTGACCGTGATCAGCGGGTCGTGCACGGTCTCGGTGACCACGTCCAGCAGACGCGACTTGCCGCATTGCTTGGCCGGGCCGACGACCGCGAGGCGTGGGGCGTGCTGCCACGCCGTCTGCAGGTGTGTGGCCGCCACCCACAGCGTCACCGCAGTGAGCGCGTCCTCGTTCGGCAGCACCACGTACCGCCGGAACTCTGCCCGCAGGTCGGACAACACCTGCTCACCCTCGGAGGGCTGGGCGGGATCGGGCTGGGATACAGCCGGTTCGCCGGGGACGGCGACCGGTGGCCAGGACGGCTGAGCGTCTTCGGGGGAGGGCATCGGGGCGGCGGCTTCCAAGGCGGCTCCTTCACTGGCGGTCATATAGAGACCACCTCGGGGATTGGACGGGGCATCCGGCGGGGCCGGGGTGCGTGGACAACACAGCCACACCCGGTGCGTGAAAGTCCAGCCTTGGCACTGGAATCCACGACAGTTCGTTTCGCCGGTCTGCTGACTGTAAGTCCGCGATCCCGGTTGGCGAAATCCCCCGGAAATTCACCGGTGATCGGCGCATCGCTCACAGCAGACTGAAAAGCTCTCCCAAGCGGTTGGTGCGCAAGCTACAACACACCAATGCCGCCACGCCCACTCGAAATCGGACCCGCCGGACAAGCCGCCGCCCGCGCCATCGAACGCACCCGCATCGCCCGCGGCCACTCGCAGCGCCAGCTCGCCGCCCGTGTCACCGCACTCGGCCGACCCATGACCTTCACTGCGCTTTCTCGCATCGAACGCACAGTCCGCCGCTGCGACATCGACGACCTCGTCGCCATCGCAGCCGCTCTCGGGACCCCGCCCCACACCCTCCTCGCCCGCCTTGAGCCGGTCGGAGCGGGCGAAATGTAGCCGACGATCCCCGGTTCTCCTAACCGGGGACTCTCCGGACCATTGGTCGTCCTGGCGCTCCCTGCAGTCGAGGTGCGCTGCCAATTCCTGCTTGCCGATTTAAGGAATCCCACTTGTCTGTCGTCACCTCCATTACCTCTCACGCTATGTCCGCAGTCGGAGGTGGCCCCACCATCGGTCGTGCATTTCTCGGGGTGAAGGACGCGGCTGCGTACCTCGGGATTTCGCCCCGCACGTTGTACGTCTGGCGCCACCGTCGGCAGGGGCCGCCGAGCTTCCGGATGGGAGCCCACGGGCGAGTGACGTACCGGCTCGATGCTCTCGACGCGTGGATACGCGAGCAGGAGCAGGCGGACTCTCGCTCGAACCCCGCCTTGAACCCCGTGAGCGCTGCGCCGCAGCGCCGTGCCGGCTACACGGCCACCGCCTAGCACCACCAGGACGACGGCTCCCGATCCCCCACCTGCAAGGAAGTCCTTGGCCGGCTACATCGAAGACCGCTGGATCAACAAGAAGAAGGACCCCGTCACCGGCAAGCGGGAGCGCACCGCCCGCTACGGCAAGGGCACTCGATATCGCGTCGCCGGAATTCCCGGCGTGCGGGACATGTCGTTCGACGTCCTGGAGGACGCAAAGGCGTGGCTGCGCCGGGCTGGCACCGACAGCGAACGGGGAGAGTTCGTCGACCCGCGCGACGGCTCCATCACCGTCGCCGACTACGTCACCCGCTACTGGAAGACGGGCGTGCGGGGCACGCCGGGGACGATTAAGACAGTGTCCTACATGGTCAGTTTGAGGAGGCGTTTGTAGCAGCAGAGTGCGGCTGCGAGGCCGAGGAGGGCCAGGTAGTTACGGGGGTGGCGTTCGTAGCGGATGGTGAGGCGGCGGTAGCCGGTCAGCCAGGAGATGGTGCGCTCGATCACCCATCTGCGGCGGCCGAGACGTTCGCTGGAGTCGATGCCCTTGCGGGCGATGCGGACGCCGATGTGCTTGCCCCACAGCCATTTCCGCAGATGCGGGATGTCGTAGGCCTTGTCGGCGTGGAGCCGCTGCGGCTTGGACTCTGCAGCGTGGGATTCGTGTCCCATGTGGAAATGGGACAGCATCGG